>CAYNCY010000005.1:0-25416 GCA_964395195.1 uncultured Steroidobacteraceae bacterium | reverse complement strand
AGCTAAGCTCACGCCCGCCGGCTGCCTGACCTCGGCCCCCGCATCCGCGATCGGCTGCTCGTGACCGAGAACGGTCGCGTGCTCTTCGTTCCCACCAACGAGATCGAAATGATCCAGGCGGCCGGCAAGCACGTGAAGATCTACGTGCAAGGCCGCTGCTACGCGATCCGCCAGCCGCTGCGCGAAATCGAGCGCCGGCTGGATGGCAACCAGTTCGTGCGCATCCACCGCTCGACGATCATCAACGTCGAGCAGATCGCAGAGCTGCAACCGCTATTCCATGGCGACTATGAGATCGTGCTGCGCCGCGGTACTCGAACGACCATGAGCCGACGCTTCCGGAGTCGCATGCAGCCCTTCATGGCGGGTCCTTGGCCCGGCTAGCATCGGGCCGAACAAACCCGGTCTGTCCGCCGTCGCTGCGCCCGATCCTCGCGACAGTGGCGCTGGCCCTTGGCGTCGCCTCCGTGGCGGTTGCCGAATCCTGGGTGACCGAATACCCCGCGCGAGCCGGTACGACTAACTCAGCGTGCAAGGCCGAGGACTGGCAGGGCTGCGCCGCGGGACTGCGGCGGCTCGGGGAGTTGACCGACGGCCGCCCGGATTTTCGTTGCAAGCTGGCGGCCGTCGAGGCACGTCTTGGCGAGGGACCGGCCGCCGTTGAGGATCTTTCGGTGTGCGTGCGCGCAGGGCTCGCCCCTCGCGATCCGACGGTCGATCCCGCGCTGGAAGCGCTGCGCGTGGTACCCGCCTTTGCTGCGCTCGGGGCGGAATATCGTCGCCACGCGGATCCTGTCGGCGCTCACCGCCTGGTCCGCTCACTTCTGGATCCGGGTCTCATCGCCGAGGACGTCGCGTTCGATCCGCGCGACGGCTCGTACCTCGTCAGCAGCGTTCGCGAACGCAAGATCGTCCGGCTGGCGAAGGATGGCACGGTCACAGACTTCATCACCTCGTCAGACGCGTCGCTCTGGGGCGTCTACGCACTTGCGCTCGACGTGCCCCGCGGGATCCTCTGGGTGACCACCAGTGCGAGCGCGGAGTCCCCGCCGTTCAGCGCGGCGGATGACGGCATGTCTGCGTTGCTCGAGTTCGACCTCCGCACGCGTGGACTCATCGGTCGCTTCGAACTGAGTGACGGGAAGCCGCACGGGTTCGGCGATGTTTTCCTCGATGTCGACGGCACACTCTATGTCGCCGATGGTCGCGGCGGTGGCGTCTACGCGACGCGCCCGCACGCGCGCGGGCCGCTACGTCCGGTCGTGGAGCCTGGCTTGCTGCGCTCACCGCAGACGCCCGCGGGACTTCCTGACGCGCATCGGCTCCTGGTCCCGGATTATTCGCGTGGCATCGCCGCCGTCGACCTGCGCACCGGTTCGCTCGGGTGGCTTCCCCATCCACCCGAGCTCGCGCTCTTCGGGATCGATGGGCTCTACGCCCGGGGCCGGACGCTGGTGGCCGTGCAGAACGGCACGACACCCGAGCGAATTCTCGTCATGACCCTTGACCCGACGTGCCAGCGAATCACCGAATGGCGCACCCTCGTCGCCCGGCAGGCCGGGCTCGGCGACCCCACCCACGGGACCTTCGTGGGACCCGAGTTCCACGCACTCGTGAACAGCGGCTGGGACCGCGTGGCGGCCGATGGTGGGCTCGATGAAGGGCAGGGCGCGAAACCCGCCGAACTCTGGGCGCTGACGGACATCGCGTCGCGATCGGCTGGAAACGCCAGCTGTCGACGCGCACCCGCGCCTTAGCCGGCGGCGCGCGCGGACCCCTCAGAAAGGCGCAATTCGTTCGACCGCCCGGACGGTCATGGGCCCGTCGCCCGAGTTCACCTTGACGCCCTCTGGCAATCCCGCAGCTTTCGCGGTGCGGATCGAGACCAGGCCGTTTGGGAACAGGATGACCTCGTTCTCGCCCGAGCCCGTCATGGTCGGGATGTACATCTTTTTACCCGTACGTTCCGACCGGTAAAGCGGGAAGTGGAACCCCATCCGGTACAACTCGGACGTCTCATTGGCGGCGAGGACGCCGGTAGGGTCGACCGAGTTGTCGGCGGTCGCGACGATCGCGCCGCGTCCAGCCAGCAGATCGTCGGTTAGCCGGCGATTCAGGAGCTGCTTGCCGTTGTGCGCGCCGCGCGCCTGGTAGAGGAGGGCGATCTTCGCGAGATCATCGAGCGTCGGGTAGTAGCCCGCGTTGAACCACACCTGACCCGGTCGGCCGGAGGCCTCGCGGGTGCGGACAGCCGGCGCGCGGTGAATCCCGATTGGCGTGAACACCTCGGTGCGCAGCATGTCCCAGACGTCCGCCGCCGGACCCCGCACCGATTTGAGGAAACCGTCGATCGCCGCGCCCAGCAGGTAGAAGTCCTGGTCGCGGTAGCGCATCACCGTGCCGGGTTCCCACGGGTACGGCTTCAGGTTGCGCGCGATCTGCGCGATCTTTTCGTCGTGCGACGGCGCGGTATACCAGGCGTCGTAGTCACCCTCGAGATATCCGTCGAAGACGCCGTTCGGATGCGTGCGCACGCTGCCGACGCCGCCGAAGCCCGATGCCATCGTCGCCGCATCGATGAAACGGATCCGGCGGTATTTTGGATCGAGGCCGCTGACGTAGTCACCGATGTGAAGATTGAGGACGTAAGGGCCGTAGACCTCGGCAAGGTGCAGGAGGGACAACGGGCCGCCGACACTCTTCATGATCGAGCGCACGCCGAAACGCATCTCGAGCGGATAGGGGTAAGGCCCGAACGGCGTGGTGGAGGCGCGGTAATAAAGAGTGCCGTCACGGACCAGCGCCGTCGCAACGATCCACTGCGGATCGAGCGGGCCGCCGAACCCTTCCAGCGTGCCGGGAGGGAGCTGTTTGACGAGGTTCTCCCACGGCTGGGTTGGCAGGCGGTCGGCAATCTCGGCGAGCGCGGCCGCCCGTTGCGACTCAAGAGCACTCCCATCGAACGCCGCGAGCGAGGCCGACGAACTTCCCCATGCGACGAGGTGTGGCCTTACCAGGTAAGGCGCCGTCTGCTGCACGAACTGGAACCTGAGATGACTGATCTCGCCTTCCCGATAAAGGAACGTCGCGAGCCCCTGATGTGCGTGGTTCTCGGTGTCATTGACCAGCATCAGCGGGAAGGCCGCGCGGGCCCAGCGGCCGTCACCTGGCTGTTTCCAGACGCGACCGAACTGCGGGATCACCTGCCAGTAGCTTGGCGCCGTCACCGTTCCCGACTCGGCCACCATCTCGCCGCGCTCGATGGGCACGAGTACATCACCGGCCGTGACGAACGCGAGCGTGACCGCCGGAAAGAGTCGTGCGTCGCGGCCGCCGACAACCGGATCCGCCGGCATCGGCGTGAGCTTCATGCGGCTCTGGGCGATGCGAAGAGTGCCGGCGAATGGTGGCGCGGGCGCGGCGTTGCTGCCTGGCGCAAATGCCGCGTTGTCGACCGGAGTATCCGTCTCGTTATCGCTGAGCATTAGCTCGACCGGAAGCACGTCCGCGCGTGCGCCCGCCGTTACACCGGCGAGTGTGACCAGCGCCACGAGGGCAGCGGCTGCCACACGACGTCTGCCGTAGCCGCCACGGTGCGCGGGTGAAGGACGAAGGTCGCCGCGCTGCGGAGAATCGCCGGACTCGCTCGTCATCGGAGCCACCTGCAAGCTGGGACGCGAAAATGAATCTACGCGGACTCGGCATCCGCGACGACAGTCTGGCGCTGCCGCCCGAGACCCTGCACCTCGACGTCCATTACATCGCCCGCGCGCAGGAATCGCGGCGGCTTCTGGCCGAGCCCGACGCCGGCGGGCGTACCGGTCGCAATGATGTCGCCGGGGTGGAGCGTCATGAACCGCGAGACGTAGCTGACCAGGAAATGAGGCGCGAAGATCATGTTTCGCGTCGTGCCGTCCTGGCAACGCCGGCCGTTGACATCGAGCGTCAGCGACAGGTTGCCGATGTCGCCGACCTCGTCGGGCGTGACGAGCCACGGGCCGATCGGGCCAAATGTGTCGCAGCCCTTGCCTTTGTCCCACGTACCGCCGCGCTCGAGCTGAAACTCGCGTTCGGAGACGTCATTGACGACGCAATAACCCGCGATGTGGCGCGGCGCGTCGGCCTCGGTCACGTACTTGGCCCGTGTACCGATGACAACCCCGAGCTCGACCTCCCAGTCGAGCTTGACCGAGCCCCGCGGCATCAGGACGTCGTCGTTCGGTCCGACAATCGCGCTGTTCGCCTTCAGGAAGATGATCGGCTCTTTCGGATTCTTCGAACCCGTTTCCGCGGCATGGTCCGCGTAGTTGAGGCCGATGCAGATGAACTTGCCAACTTGCGAGACGCACGGGCCGAAGCGCTCGCTCGCCCCGAGAACGGGCAATTCGTCTTCCGCAATTCGGCGCAAGCGCGCGAGCACCTCCGGCCCCAGGCTTGCGCCATCGATGTCCGCCACGTGCGCACTCAGGTCGCGCGCTACTCCCTTCGCATCGACGAGGGCCGGGCGTTCCGCGCCAACCGGACCTACACGGGCTAGCCTCATGATCGCGATTCTCCGCTGGCGGCGTCATCGCCGGAACTTGAATTCGCGTCATTATAGGCACTCGCCGCGCCGGGTCCGGAATGGTCGCGGCGATGGCAACCCGGAGCCGATGCGCGGATACTTGCCGCGTACGGGACGCCCCATCCCGCAGCGTGGGTTGTCGTGCCGCCGATTTCCTCCCTCCGCTCCGTTCCGTCCGCGTCGGGCTACCGCCCGCGACGCGACGTACTGATGGCAGTAGCGGTGAAGTTGCTCCTGATCGCCGGCATCTATTTTCTGGTTGTGAGCCCCGTTACGCCGCCGCCGGCCGACGCGGCGGCAACGGCTGCGGCTGTGATCACCACTCCGGTCGGGGTGAACGAACGATGAGCTCGTTCGATCTCGTCGACCTGTCGCGGCTGCAATTTGCGATAACGGCGCTCTACCACTTCCTGTTCGTGCCGCTGACGCTCGGCCTCTCGGTGCTGGTGGCCGTGATGGAAAGCGTCTTCGTGATGACCGGGCGGACGATCTGGCGCGACATGACACGCTTCTGGGGGATCCTGTTCGGTATCAATTTCGCGATGGGCGTCGCGACCGGGATCACGATGGAATTCCAGTTCGGCATGAACTGGGCCTACTACTCGCACTACGTCGGCGATGTATTCGGAGTGCCGCTCGCGATCGAGGGGCTGATGGCGTTCTTCCTCGAAGCGACCTTCATCGGACTCTTCTTCTTCGGCTGGGACCGGCTGACCCGGCGCCAGCACCTGGTGGTTACCTGGCTCGTGGCGATCGGCAGCAACCTCTCGGCACTCTGGATCCTGATTGCGAACGCCTGGATGCAGAATCCGGCCGGTGCGCGCTTCAATCCCGCGTCGATGCGCATGGAGCTAGAGTCGATCCGCGAGGTGATCTTCAATCCGGTCGCCCAATCGAAGTTCGTGCACACGGTCAGCGCAGGCTACGTGACCGGCGCGGTGTTCGTGCTCGCCATCAGCTCGCTCTACCTGTTGAGAGGGCGTCACATCGAGTTCGCCAAGCGCTCGGCAACCGTCGCCGTCAGCTTCGGGCTCGCGGCGGCACTCTCGGTCGTCGTGCTCGGGGACGAAAGCGGTTACACGCTCACCGAACACCAGAAAATGAAGATCGCCGTGATCGAGGGCATGTGGCACACGGAGCCCGCGCCCGCGCCATTCACGATCTTCGGCGTACCCGACACGGCTGCGCGCGAGACGCATGCAAAGATACAGGTACCGTGGATGCTCGGGCTGATCGCGACCCGTTCGCTCGACACGCCGGTCCCGGGCATCTTCGAACTCGTCGACCGCACGCGCGAGCGCATCACGACCGGAATTCCAGCCTATACCGCACTTCGTGCGCTGCGCGCCGATCCTGGCGATGAGGCCGCGCGCGCGACGTTGACGCAGCATTCAGCCGATCTCGGCTATGCGTTGCTACTTCGGAAATACGTCGACGACCCCGCGCGTGCGACTCCGGCCGACATCGATCGAGCGGCCTGGGACACCGTACCATCGGTGGGTCCCATCTTCTGGTCGTTCCGGATCATGGTCGGACTCGGCTTCTTCTTCATAGCGCTCTTTGCGGCCGGCTTCTACCTGGTCACGCGCCGCCGCATTGAGTCGAGCCGCCGGTTCCTGGCGGTCGCCCTCTGGGCACTGCCATTGCCTTGGCTCGCCGCGGAAGTCGGCTGGTTCGTGGCGGAACACGGCCGCCAGCCCTGGGCGATCGAGGGTGTGCTGCCGACGTTTCTCGCAGCGTCCCATATTCCGGTGGGCAGCGTGGTCACGAGCCTCGCCGTATTTATCTTGTTCTACAGCGTCCTCGCGGTCATCGACGTCATGCTGCTGCGGAAATACGTGAGACTCGGTCCCGCTTCGTCCACGTCCGCCACGGCGCACGGCTAGGGGCTCCGATGCTGGACTTCGAGACGCTGAAGGTGATCTGGTGGCTGCTTCTCGGCGTGCTGCTAATCGGCTTCGCGGTGATGGATGGCTTCGATCTTGGAGTCGGCATGCTGCTGCCCGTCATCGCGCGCACGGATACCGAGCGTCGCGTGCTCATCAACACCGTTGGCCCGGTATGGGAAGGAAACCAGGTGTGGCTCATTCTCGGCGGCGGCGCGATTTTCGCGGCGTGGCCGGCGCTCTACGCGGCGAGCTTCTCGGGTTTCTACCTCGCGATGCTTCTCGTCCTGGCTGCGCTGATCCTGAGGCCCGTTGGCTTCAAGTTCCGCAGCAAGATGCCGGGAGCGCTCTGGAGGGCCGGCTGGGACTGGGCGTTATTCGTTGCCGGGCTCGTGCCGACGCTGGTCTTCGGCGTCGCGATGGGCAACCTGCTGGAAGGCGTGCCATTTCAGTTCGATGCGGACCTGCGCGCGACTTACGACTTCGGCATTCTCGATCTTCTCAATCCGTTCGCGCTGCTCTGCGGCCTCGTCAGCGTCGCCATGCTCGTCACGCACGGTGCCGTCTATCTGTCGATAAAGACCGATGGTGAACTCGCTGCGCGCGCGTGGCGCATGTCGCGAACCGCGGCAATTGGGTGGGCGGTGATGTTCGCGCTGGCCGGGTGGTGGTTGCGGCGGAGTGGCTACGGCTTCGCGATCACGGGCGGCGCGACCGTAACGACGTTTCCAAACGCGCTCGCGAAGGTGGCCGTGGCAATGCCTGGCGCGTGGTTTGCGAACTACGCGCGCTGGCCGCTCGCGGCACTCGTCCCAGTTGTCGGCGTTTTTGCGCCGCTCCTGGTCGCCGGGCTCGCTTCGAGCCGCTGGCGTGTCGCGGTTTTTGTGGTTAGCAGTATCGGCATCGCCGCGGTGATCGGTACGATGGGCGTCAGCCTGTTCCCGTTCCTGCTACCGTCTTCATCGAATCCGGCGAGTAGTCTGACGGTATGGGACGCATCGAGCAGCCAGCGCACGCTCGGAATCATGCTGCTCGCGACCGTGCTGCTGCTGCCGGTCGTGATGGCCTACACGGCGTGGGTCTACCGGGTCCTGCGCGGTCCGGTGACTGCCGCGTATGTCGAGAGCAATCGCGAGACGAGCTACTGAGGACGCAACGTGTGGTATTTCAGCTGGATACTGGGACTCGGACTCGCGTGCACATTCGCGATTCTGAATGCGATGTGGTTCGAACTCGATGCCGACCGCCACGCGAATGAGCGGCCGGCGGATTCCTCGAATATCTCCTGAGCCGTGAAAAGCGCGACGGCCGTGTTCTGGCCGCCGCGCCTGTTCCGATGACTCAGTAATCCGCTCGGCGAAACGCCTGCACCAGGTTCGCGACGTTCGGCACGCCGACGCCGGTCGCCGGGTCGTAGCCGGGGGCACCCTTGTAGAACCAGTTGTTGCCGTGCGTGATGTCGCGCAGCGGCGGGTTCGCACCCGAATAGGCGCGCTTGGCGCGCACGAGCGCGTACAGCGGGAAATTCAGGAGCCCCACCCGATGGCCGAGGGCCTGGTCGATCAGCGAGGTCACGCCGTTCATCTGCGGCGCGGCGAAGCTGGTGCCGCCCCAGAACTCGCCAATGCCGAAGCCGTCGACGTCCGACGTGTAGTAGGCGATGTAGCCGGTGTCGGGATCCGAGTTCACCGAAATGTCCGGGACGTTGCGGCCCTGGAAGTTCGGCGTCAGCTTCTGGATCAGCTGCGGAGGCGTCTGGGACGTGTCGATGAGCTTCTGCCCGGGCTCGGTCGCCGCGATTCCCGCGATGCCGAACTGGTACGCCGGGACCGGGAAGAGCGCGCTGACGCCGCCACCGCCGCCGGCCGGGAAGATCTGGCAGGTGATCGGATCCTGGCCGAGTGCGTTGCAGAGCGGGAGCAGGTAGTCCCAGCCCCACGCGCGCTCGTTCGCGACGGTGACCGTGAGCGAGGATCCGTCAGGCAGCCCGAACGTCTGCGGGCCCGGCAGTGTCGTGCCGCCGGCCGAGGTCATGAAGGGCTGCGCGCCCGGATCGTCGATCGAAAGTACCGACGTGAACTGCGGAGCGGGGAAGGAGTCATTCGCGTCGTAGGCACCAGCGTCGCCCGAGGCGGCGAAGATGCTCTGGCCCTGCAACGCCGCCTGGATCAGCAGGTCGTTTAGTGCCAGCAGCGCCGTCGTCTTCTGGCCAGTCACCGGATCCCTGGTCTTGAAGAGGTCGAGGTACTCCCAGCCACCCCAGCTCATCGACAGCGTATCGGCATTGTTGTCGTCGATGGCGCGCGCGAACACGTCGATGTAGCCCTGGTCGGTGTTCGGGGCCTCGTAGACGAGGAGTTTCGCTCCCGGCGAGATTCCGCCCGACTGTTCGACGTCGAGCGTCGTCTCGTCCGAACCCGAGTCGTCGCTCGGCGGACCCGAACCCCCGTCAATCTGAATTTCCTTGATGCGATTGCTCTTAATCTTGAGGCCAAGCGAGTGCCAGTACCCGAACGCATCGCTCGGCGTGAACGAGGCAAAGGTCATGATGCCGATCGTCTGTCCGTGGCCATCGACGCCCTGCGCGTAGAGCGGCTGCACCTGGTAATACTCCGCGAAGTCGACCACCGTCCAGTCGCCGGGCGGATTCGTCGTGTTCGGAATGGAGCCCTTAGGGGTCTGCGGCTGCCGACGCATCGCGCGGAACGGCGCCGAGCGGTGCAGGTTCGGATGCACGCGCGGCCGCGTGTCGAGACCGAGCACGGACTGCACGGAGTCGCTGATCTCCGCCGCGAGCCGGGGCGCGCTGTCAGGTGCGTGGAACCGGTACGCGCGCGTGGTCGGCGTCTGCGCAACCTGGAAGCCGTGCAGCTGCACGCCAAACTCGGACTCAATCGCTGCGGCCGTGCCGGTGACCTGCAGGTGTGCGGTCGATGAGCGCGTCACCGTGAGGCCGGCGGCGCGGAAATGATTGGTCAGGCGCGCGACCGTCGCGGCGCTCGGGCCGAAGCGATCGTTGAACTGCTGGGTCGTCAGGAACTGGCGGTACTGCGCGCTCCCGGGGGTGTAGAGCGCATTCATCGCGGATTCGAGCTGCTCGATGTTGCGCAGCTTGAGTGCGACGGTCACGGTGAGCGTTTCGCTGCGCGCGGCGGCTGCGGTCGCGCCCATGTCCACGGCGTGCGGCGTCGTAGCGCGCGGATACGGTGCTGCGAGTGCGCTTCCCGCGAGCGCGGTGGCGAGCGAGACCGCCACGAGTCCTTCCTTGATATGCATCCGTTATTCCCCTGAGTTTGTTGTAGCGCCTGAAAGAGCGCGCCGGGCGGCCGCCATTCGGACAATGGCCGTAGCAAGTGACGCGGTCGATCGCCAGACCTTATCACCGTGCGCTCCCTCTGTGCGTGCCCTCACACTTCGACACGGTTCATGTTCCATAATGCGATGGCCGATCGCACGGCTGCCCCCGACACTTATCCATGGCGCGTACGAAGGCCGCGGAGTGTCGCGGCGCACCATTCGAGAAGCCGCGAAAGCTGACGAGCGGCGTGGAACCACCGACAACAAGGACCTTCGCGATGACGACTCAACAGATCTCCCGCCGATTCCTGAGGGCATGCGCGCTCCTCGCGTGCCTCCTCGCCACGCCAGCGGCAAACGCGGCCGAGGTCGTTCGACATCCACTGATGAACGGCAACACGTTCCCCATTGCGCGTGCGGTCGAGGTCCCCGCGGGTACGACGCTCGTCTTCCACAGCGGCATGACACCCGCACCCAAAGATGCTTCGGCACCCGCCGGGACGCCGGCCTATTGGGGCGACACGAAGACCCAGGCGCTCAGTGCATTTGCGCGAACCAAGGAGTCGCTCGACGAACTCGGACTCGGCTTCGCCGACGTCGTGAAGATGACCGTGTTCCTCGTCGCGGATCCGGCGAGTGCCGACGGACGGATGGACTTCAAGGGATTCATGGAGGCCTATACGCAGTACTTCGGTACACCCGCACAGCCCAACCTGCCGGCACGGTCGGCGGTCCAGGTCGCCGGTCTCGCCGCGCCGGGGATGCTGGTCGAAGTCGAACTAGTGCTCGCGCGCCCAGCGGCGAAACCCGCTAAAAAGTAGAGCCGCGCGATGGGCCATCAGCTGCGCAAGGCGACGCTCGAGGACGTGCCGCGGCTCGAGGCACTGATCCAGTTGTCGGCGCGCACGCTCGGCGCGGCCGACTATCGCACCGAGCAGATCGAGCGCGCGCTCCTCGGGACCTTTGGTGTCGATACCCAGCTCGTCCGCGACGGCACGTACTTCCTGGTCGAGACCGGGAATGAGCTGAGTGGCTGCGGTGGCTGGAGCCGGCGGCGGACGCTGTTCGGCGGGGATGCGCGTCCCGGGCGGGATGCGAGCGAGCTCGATCCGAAGGTCGAGGCGGCAAAGATTCGGGCTTTCTTCGTGCACCCGCGCTTCGCGCGCCAGGGTGTCGGCACGCTGATCCTCGAGCGCTGCGAGCATGACGCGGCGGCTTGGGGGTTCACGCGAGCCGAACTGATGGCGACACTGCCAGGGGTCCGGCTGTATGCCGAGCGCGGCTACGCCGCCGCGGGCGCGATCGACTGGCCGCTCGATGAGGACGGCCTCAAGATCAAGTTCGTTCCGATGGTGAAGACTTTCTCACCGACGACAGCGGGCAGCCCCGCCTAGGAAGCGGGCAGTACGCCCGTCCCGTCACCGATGCCAAGCGCGTGGCAGACCGCAACACAGAGCTCGGCGCGGTTGAGCGTGTAGAAATGGAAGCTGTCGATTCCCTGACGTCGAAGCTCGAGCACCTGCTCGATCGCGACCTGCGCGCCGAACGCGCGCCGCGCCTCGTCGGTATCCCCGATCTGCTCGAAGCGCCGGGTGAGTTCCGCCGGTACCGTCGCGCCACAGCGCCTGGCGAAGCGCTGGACCTGCGCGAAACGGTTGATCGGCAGGATGCCGGGTACGACCGGCACGGTAATTCCTGCCGCAACACAGTCATCGCGAAATCGCAGGTACGCCGAGTTGTCGAAGAAGAATTGCGTTATTGCCCGCGTCGCGCCCGCATCGATCTTGCGCTTCAGATTGTCGAGGTCCTCGCGGGCGCTGCGGGCTTCGGGATGAACCTCCGGATACGCGGCGACCGATATGTCGAAGTCGGCCACGGATCTCAGCGCCCGCACGAGATCAACGCCGCGCGCGTACGCGAAAGGAGAACGCGCCGAGGTCGAGGTTGCCGGCGCATCGCCCCTGAGCGCGACGAGGTGGCGGATTCCCGAGCGCCAGTAGTCGCGCACAAGATCGAGGAGTTCCTCGCGGGAGCCGCCCGATGAGGTGATGTGCGGCGCGGTCACGAGATCGGTTTCTGCGCGCAGGCGCCTGACGATGTCACGCGTGCGATCGCGCGTCGATCCGTCCGCACCATAGGTCACCGACACGAATCGCGGTGCCAGCGACTCCAGGCGTCGCACGGTGCTCCAAAGCACCTGCTCCATTTCCGGATCGTTGGGTGGGAAAAACTCGAACGACACAGTCACCGGCGAAGCGGCGTGTGCCGCTCGCGCCGTCTCGAACCCGGTCCCGGAATCCAGCTCGGCGAGGACGGCCATCGGTCACCCCTGACAGGAGAACACGTGCACCGTTGAGCTTGCGGAAGGCTTGAAGCGGCAAAGCCGGCTGACATGATCCCTGTCAGTGGCGGTCCCTGGGACCGCCGTCGCTTTAGCCGGATTTCTTACGCGCCCGCAAGCTGATCTTCAAATCGGCGCACTTTGAGGATATCGATGGGACTGCCCGGCGGTCAACGCTGACGTGTCATAACGGACCGGATTCGCCCGGGACCGCGTCGTCGCGGGGTGGCTGGACCCCGCCGGAACGTCGCACTACAGTCGCTGCGAGGGGTGGGAGGCGGAAATCAATGAACGAGCTCAATCCGTACTTCGCGTGGTTTCCGCCAGAGGGATTAAAAATCCTGCTGGTGCTGTTCCTCTCCTTCCTCGTCGGGCTCGAGCGCGAGGAGCACATTCTCGGCGAGCGTGCTCGCGCCTTCGGAGGAGTGCGCACCTTCCCGCTGATCGGATTGATCGGCTACGCGCTTGCGCTGCTTGCCGGCGCCGAGATCTGGCCCGTCGCGCTCGGCCTCGTCGCGATTTCCGGCTTCCTGATCGTGTCCTACTGGCACAAGCTGACGACGACGTCGATCGCCGGCGCCACCTCCGAGATGGCGGCGCTAACGACGTACCTGATCGGCGCGCTCGTCTCGCATGAGCAGTACTGGATCGCAACGACGGTGTGCGTCGCCGGAATGATTCTCCTCGAGCTCAAGGCAGGACTCGAGCGGCTCGCCGAGCGGGTCGGCGCGGTCGATATGTTCACGTTCACGAAGTTCCTGCTGCTGACCGTCGTGATCCTGCCGATCGTGCCGAACCGCGAGTTCACGCCGTTCGCAATCAATCCGTTCAAGACCTGGCTCGTCGTCGTCGCGGTCTGCGGCATCTCGTACGGCAGCTACGTCGTCCAGAACCTGGCCAAGGGCCGCGGGGGAGTGATCCTGTCAGCCGTCCTCGGCGGCGCGTACTCCTCGACACTGACGACGATCGTGCTCGCCCGCCGCGCGGCCTATGACAACCGCGTGCATGTCGTCTCCGGCGCGATCCTCATTGCCTCCGGCATGATGTACCTGCGCCTCGCCGTGCTGGTCGCGCTCTTCAACCGCGTGATCATGGCGAAGCTTGCGATTCCGTTCGTCGTTCTCGCCGCTCTTGCCATCGTCACGGGTCTGCTCTGGGCGCGGCGCGACGGTGCCCAGGCGTCGGACTCGCAGGCGGAGCCCGCGCCCGCCAATCCACTCGAGATCCGCGCGGCGCTCGTCTTCGCGATCCTCTTCGTCGCGATGCTGGTGACCGGCAAGCTCGCCTCGACGTACCTCGGCCGCTCGGGGGTGTTCGCGCTCGCTGCCGTGATGGGCATCACCGACGTCGACCCGTTCATCCTCAGCATGACCCAGGCGGCCGGATCCTCGAGCGGCTATGACGTTGCCTGCGGCGCGATCCTGATCGCCGCCGCGAGCAACAACGTCGCGAAGGGCATCTATGCGTTCTCGGTCGCACCGCGCGAGGCCGGCGTGCGCAGCCTTGCGCTGCTCGTCGCCCTTGCCGCCCTCGGCCTGGTACCGCTCCTCTTCTAGTCGCGCCCGGCGAGCGCTTTCCCGTCGCCGCGGCGCGGGCCGGGCGGGACCTCACCCCGCCCGGCATCAATCGCCGTTGAACCCCACCGGCGTGCAGCTCCGAGCCGCAGTCCCGGTGCATTCATCGCACCGAGGCCGACGCTGCCGCAGTGTGCGGACCAGCGACCCGCTGCGTCGCCCGTACCTCCCTTGCGGATCACCGCATTGCCACCGTGTTCTGCCTCCACGCGGAGTCCTGCCAGCGCGCGAAGGTCGGCAGGAGCTCGGGCGCGCTCGCGGATTTCTCGACCTGCAACGTCTCGATGCGCACGACCTCGAAGCGCCGGTTGAACGTGCCGTTGACCTCCTGTTCGCGCGCGACCAGCACGCGCTTGCCACCCGGTACCCAACCCGCGAACTCGACGTAGCCAAGAGTCGGATTGCTCGCGCCGGGCGGCAGCACGTCGATGGACCAGCCCTGCGCCGTCTTGCGGAACAGCCAGAGTTCGCGCCACGTCGCGAACGGCTGCACGGCGAGTGCGAGCGCCGTGCCGGCACCGTTGCTGCTCGCTGAGCCGAGCCAGACGTTGCCAAAGGTGCAACGCTGCGCAAGTGGCTTGTCGGTGCCGTGCCTCGCGTCCTTGAGGAGTACGCAGGTCTCGCCCGGCACTCCCGGTGTCGCGCTCACCGTCAGCTTCCCGGCGTGTGACGACGTCGGGCCCGCGTCCCAGCGCGATGCGCCCACGCGAAGCGCTGACTCGGTGTAGGTACTCACCGCCGCGTCGTTGAGCGCGCTGCGATCAACCGCCGCGAGTTCGCGCATCGCGCGTTCGGCTGCGCCCTGCGGGGTCTCGCCGCGACGCATCTGACCGTACGCGAGCCCCGACCAGACCCCGGCGCGACGCAGGTGAACACGATTCGCGAGGTCCGGATCGAGGCCCGTACCCGGAACGCGATCCAGGATTTCCGCACGTGCGCGATCCGCCTCGTAGCGATCAGTCGGCCCGAGATTCGGATCGACGCACTCGTGGCGCGTGAGTCCGAGTGCGGCACGCGCCTGCTGCGGCGCGTCGGCATTCGGGATGCCGAGCACGCGGCGGAACATGTCGCCTTCGTAGCAGAACGCCGTGCCGCCGTCGCTGGTGAAGCGCCGGAACCTGACGCCGAGCCGCGTGACGACATCCATTTCCGCGGCCAGCGGCGCGAACGTCGCCGTGTCGTGATTGCTCGAGGCACGTTCAGCAAGGCGCTCGGCCATGGTGCCGATCGCATCGAACGGTTCGGCCGTCAGACTCTCGGTGGGCACGGACTTGAGGTAGAGCTCGGCATAGCTGATGCCGAGGGACTCCGAGCCCGGGGCATCGCGAAGGAAGCGAACGATCGCCAGGAGCTCCGGTGCGGTCGCGGAGTCGAGCGACACCACGCGGACGTCTGCCACGCGGATGTAGCCCGCTCGCTTGAGGTTCGGGTCGTAGACTTTGAGGTAGTTGAGCTTCTCTCCGCGCACCTCGAGTGGCTCGCCTTGCCACAGGGATGCCCGCTGTGCGGAGGAATCGCTCGGCGTCGCGCGCAGCGGCGCCTGGTTCTGGGTCACGATGGCGACGGTCGCGAGAGTGGTTGCAAGGATCATGTTGCCCTCAGTAGCGTTGAGCCCATGGACCCACCGTCGACCGACGGTGGCGTGTAGAAAGGGGTGTTCCGGTCGCGGTCGTTGCTGGCAGCCGCCGGGGTCCGTGCCGCGAGGTACCGTGCGTCGGCCGCCTGCAGTACGCGGGACTCGCCGACGAGGAATCCGCGACCGGCGCCGCGGTTGCCGCGACTGACCACGGTGATCCGCGGGATCGACGGGGCGAGCGGGTGAGTCCAGGTCAGGTAGCCGATGCCGAGCGCAACCGCGACGGTGACTAGCGACGGCCGGACCGAGGCGAGGCGCCGGGCGGCACGACCGGGTACCCGCCGGGAATGGGGAAACGGGGAGCGCCGGATCGACGACAAGAGCATGCGTGAATCTCCTCAGGCGACCGGACGGGAACTGTCGCGGTGTGGGACGATTCTCGAAGCACCCAGCCGGAGCGCTCAATGTCGCTCCGGGGCGAGTTGCTTCCCGTAACGGAGCAAACACTCACGCCGGGACGTCGCCGAACGGCCGATAATCGGATCTGGGCAAACCGGTGCCCGGGAGAGCTCGCGATGGTGAAAGTGGCGGTCATAGAGGACGACGTCCCGACCAGCAATCAGCTCAAGGGATGGATCCAGACCGCACGTCCGGGCGCGACCGTCGAGCAGTGGTTCACGCGCGACGAGGCCGCGGCGGCAATCGAGCGCGAGGTTTACGACCTCGTCGTGCTCGACATAGAGCTTGGGCGCGAACGGCACGCGGGCGTCGCCGTCATCAACGCCATCAACAAGCGCGGCGGCACGCCGGTGCTGGTCGTCTCCGGGATGCCGGCCAGCATCTACCGCAGCATCATGAAAGCGCTCGATGCGTGGGACTACCTGCAGAAGAGCGACTTCGTCGAGCAGGAGTTCATCGAGACCTTTCTGGACATGCTGCGCGCCGTGAAGCCGCGGGCGCCGGTCCCGGCGCTGCAGGACCTGGAGCTCTCGCTCGATCCGCTTCACCAGAACTCACCGATGTGGCGCGGGCAGCGGATCAATCTGCCGCTGACCGCACAGCGGATCCTCGATGCGCTCTACCAGCGGCGCGGACAGGTGGTCTCGTACGACGAGCTCTTCCAGGTCGTGAAGAGCGGGCGCAATCGCGACAACGTCCGCAAGCACGTCAGCACGATCCGCGAAGCCTTCCGGGAAATTGATCCTGAGTTCGACAGCATCGAGAACGTGCCGATGCGCGGGTTCCGCTGGATCGCGCCGTGATCGGCTCGTGGCGCCCCAGGGTGCCGCTGCGTCTCCGTATCTTTTTCCGCGGCGTATTCCTGCTGCTCGCTCTCGCGACGGTCGCGCTCGCCCTGAGCGTGCTGCGCGAGGAAAAGCAGCTGAGCTACCGCGGCTACCGCGAGGTCTTCGAGAAGAGCGTCGAGCAGATCACTGCGCGCCTCCAGCACCCGACCGGCCAGCTCGCGCTCCTCAATCCGCCCCCACCGGGGCGTGCGTCGGCGCCACTGCAGCCGCTCGTGCTGCCATTCTCGGCGATCGATTTCGACGATCGCCTCAAGGCACAGCAGGCAGCCGAGATGGCGGGGTGCCTCGTGCAGTACGCGGCGGGTGCGGAGCTGTGTGTTGCCGTCGGCAACAACCCGCGCGCCGGCGGCTTTATCTACGTGGTCGGCGCGTTTTCGAGCGGGCCGCTCGTCGCGCATGCGATCGGCGATCTCGAGCTCACGGAGGCGCACCGCTTGAGCGTCCAGCTCAGCATGCGCGGCGAAAACTACCGTTGGATCGCGCCGCTCGAGACGACGACGCATCACCGTGGGACCGAAGTCGTTGGGCGACTCACCGGCTTCGCCGAGGACGCGGACGACCGGCTGGCGCGTCGGCCCGACAAGGAATTCCGGGGGTGGCTCTGGCAGGACGCGCGCTGTCTCGATGGCGCGAGCGACGCCACGGCAAGCGATTGCCCGAAACGCTCGTTCTTCTCCGTGCGACTGCCCGTCGACCTTTTGCGCGATGAGCTCTATGGGAACCCGAACGTCGTCTGGCCGCCCGCCGATCTGGCGGACGTGCGGGTCCGGCTCCGCGTGTTGCCACCCGGCGGTGGCCCCGCCGTGTTCGACAGCGACGTTGGCCGCACCGCGCGACCCTTCTCGCTCACGGACCTCGCCGGCCAGCTGCTCGCGGGCGAGCAACTCAGGATCCGCAAGCTGACGCCCAGCGGCCCGACAGGCGTCATTGCACTCGCCGGCGCCGACGCGGGCGCGCGCCCCTCGGCGCTTCTCAGCGAAATCGTACGGCGGCTCCCTGCCGACGGAGCAGACCGGCCGCTGCTGGCAACGACCGAGATCGCGACGCCCGCCGGCAAGTACCAGGCAGAGTTCACCGGTGACGTGCGCGGCGTCGACCGCAGCCTCGGTCTCGTCGCGGGGCGGCTCTCGTGGTTCGTCGCCGCGATGCTCGCGGCGATCGTGATCGCTTGGCTCGCGATCGAGGTCCGAATCATCTGCCGGATCACGGTGCTGACGCGCCGCGCAGCGTCCGTCAGAAAGTCCGTGCGCGCCTCGGAAGGACTCATCGAGCACGATTTCCGTGACCTCCGGGGGCACGACGAGCTCGGGCTCCTGGCCGGCGTCCTTGCCGACCTGCTGCAGCGCCTCAACGAGGACGTCAAGCGCGAGCAGATCCGCACCGAGCAGGAAAAGGACATGTGGCACGCCGTCGGCCACGAGATCCGCGCGCCGCTGCAGTCGCTGATGGCTCTGCATCCAGCCAGTACCGACCCCAGCCGCCACTACATCGAGCGGATGCAGCGCGCCGTCCGCGTGCTCTACGGAACGGCTTCACCGGGCGAGGCGATCCTCTCCGCAACCCTCCAGGTCAGCACGCTCGATGTCTATGGCTTCCTGACGCGGCTCGCCGCCAATGCGGGGCACGCGGGGATCGAATCGGTTCACTTCCACGGGGGCCCGGGGCCGCTGGTCGTCAAGGCCGACGAGCACTCGCTCGAGGACGTGATGACGCACGTGCTCAGCAATGCCGATCGCTACCGGCCGCCCGGCAGCCCGATCGACATCGAACTCGCCGAGGAGGCTGGGAGCGCGCGAATCTACATCCGCAACCAGGGCCCACCGATCGACCCGCTCCTGCTCGACAAGATCTTCGAATACGGGGTCTCGGACACTGCCGGCGCCGGCGCCGATGGCAGCCGCGGACAGGGCCTCTTCGTCGCCAAGACCTACATGGCCAAGATGGGCGGCACGATCGAGGCGCGAAACACCGCCGGCGGGGTCGAGTTCGTGCTGACGCTGGGCCTCGCCTGAGGCCGGCCACGGACCCTCGCGGCGGGGGTTCAGGGTTCGCGCATTGATCATTTCCTGCGCGCGTCGGCCCTGGGCTACAGTTGGTGCATAACACGACGGGGGAAGAAACATGATCCTTGGCCTGTCCACCGCGGCATTCACGCAACTGCATGTCCTGATCAGCCTGGTCGGAATCGTGTCGGGTTTCGTCGTCCTGGCCGGGCTCTGGACGGCCAAGCGACTCCCGGGATGGACGGAACTCTTCCTCGCGACCACGATCGCGACCAGCGCCACCGGTTTCCTCTTCCACTCGAAGGCGTTCGGGCCACCGCACATCGTCGGCGTCATCTCGCTGGTGGTGCTTGCGATCACGGTTTTTGCGCGCTACAAGAGCGCGCTCGTCGGCGCCGCGCGCTGGGTCTACGTGGTGGGCGCGGTCCTCGCGCTCTACTTCAACGTGTTCGTCGCCGTCGCGCAGGCCTTCGACAAGATTCCGGCGCTGCATGCGCTCGCCCCGACGGGGTCGGAGCCGCCGTTCGCGATCGCACAGGGGATCGTGCTCCTCTTCTTTGTCGCGAGCGGCTATTCGGCGGTGCGGAAATTCCACCCGGGGCCCGCCTGAGCGAGACCGGGCGGCGAGTCAGGGTGACGGAGCGCCGGCCGAACCGGGCGCGGCCGGGCGCGCCATGCGTCGACCGATCACCAGCGGCGCCTTGCCCGAGGCGCCCCGCGGCAGCTCGATGACCGGGACGACCTCGATGACCTGGCCGGCGATGCCGTGTGAGGCGAGTATCCGCTCGAGCGCGCCGCGAAGCTGAAGAACCGCGGCGTCGTCGCCGCCGATGACACGAGCGAGCAGGCCGGTCGCCGTCTGCTCGACCTGCCACCCGCCGACCGCGGCACCCTCCAGTGCATCGTGAAACTGGTTCGGGTGGACCGAGGCTGTCCCCGCGCCCGCGCGCGGAAACTCGAGAATGTCCTCCTCGCGTCCTTCGATCGCCTCGATCACACGGTACGGGCGCCCGCACGGACAGACCTCGTCCGAGACCTTCACGAGGTCGCTGATTTCGTAGCGGATCAGCGGTTGCGTCCGCCGGTCGAAGACGCTGAGCAGGAGGCGCGCGCCGCGTTCGTGGGCGGGGACGGCGCGGCCGCGCTCGTCGACGACCTCGATCTGTGCGCCGTTCTCGAAGAGGTGCATGCGCCCTGCCAGGCACTGGCTCGCGATCGGTGCGTATTCGGTCGCGCCGTACGTGTTCTGGACCTCGATCGACCACGCCTGCCGCACCAGGCTGCGGACCTCGGCCGTAAGCACCTCGGCGCTCGTCGCGATGTTGGCAGGCGCAAGGCGGAGCCGGCCGGCGAGTTGCTCGCCGGCGAGCGCGCGCAACACCGACGGGTAGGTCGCGAGCGCGGTCGGTTGCCAGTCGTTGAGGCGTGCGACGAGCTCGCTGAGCGGCGTGGCCGCGTCAAGACGCAGTGCCGGCGCCACCCGATTCGCGAGCGCGCGACCGATGCGCGCCGAGTAGTGCCACGGCGCATTCGCCGCGATCAGCGCCGCGCGCGGCGGCCGACGGCTCGCACCGGGCGCCTGGAACCAGGCGATGGGTCGCGTGATCGAGGCGATGGCGCGGATCCATTCCTTGTCATCGAACACGAAGACGCCGCGACGGCCGGTGCTGCCGGAGGTCGCGAGGACGACGTAGCGACCGAGGTAGGGACGGGTGTCGCCGCAGCGAAGGTGCGCCTCGGCGTCATTGAGCCGGATGCGGCGGTCGGTGACGAGGTCATCGAAGCGCTCCATGAGGAGTCCCTTGCTGAGGACCGGCAGCGCCTCCAGGGGCTGGCTTTCGAGGCCGCGATGGAACTCGCGGTAGAAGGGCGAATGCGCGAGCGCGAATTGACGCAGTGCGGCGAGCGAACGCCGCTGATGTGCCTCGAGTTGGGGGCGCGTCCACCGGCAAGAACGTTCCTGCCCCGCGCGCTCGCGAAGCACGCGTAGCAGGGTCCAGAACGCGCTCGCCATGACGGAGACCGACCCCTCGCGAACCGATCAGATCACGGCGTAGTGCGGAAGAATTTCGGGGGGTTCCGCGAATATCGGACCGCCCGTCGCGATCGCGGCGGCGATGTGCGGCGTCTGCATGTGCGCCTCCGCCGCTGCTGCGTCGCGCCACTCCTCGACCGTCCGAAAGACATGCGGCTGGTCAGCCTGCTGGTAGACGGCGTACGAGACGCACCCGGCTTCCTTACGGCTTTCGCGGGCGAGTCGAACGAGCAGCGCCTTGGCAGCCTCGACCGCCTCCGGCTTGAACGTGATTCGGGCTAGGACGTGCACGGCAGTCGCTCCACGACGATGGAATGATGGTTCGGACCAGCTATTCGTGCCCGGCGCCGGTGCGGATTCGCACGGACCCATCGACCGCGGGCGCAGCGCTCTCGGCGCTGGGGGAAGGCTCGTTTTGCTGGAGCACCTTGAGGGCCGCGCGCACCGCGATCAGCTCGCGCTCCTCGATTACGCGAACTCCGCCCGGGCGTCGCATCGCATCTTCAAGTTCGGCCTGGCGCCGCCGCAGTCGGGATGCTTCGAATCGTGGTTCCACGGTCAGTCCCTTGATCGATGGAAGTGGAGGTGGCCGCCGACTGGCGGGCCGGTCGCCATCTTACCCGAGGCGCGGCCGCTGCTGGTCGCTTCGCACGATGCACTGCGGCAGAGCCTGCTCGTGTCCCACAGCCACACGGGACCTCCGCCGACAGGACTCGGCGCGCCCCGCCGGGATACTCCCCCAACCCCAAAACCCGTCGGCGGGCGGTCGCGTCCCGTCCCGCGGGTCCGCCGTCGCATCGCCAGTCCGAGGAAGTCCCCATGAGTTCAACCCCGCGCGCCTCCACCCCGAATTCCACGCCCCCCGCGGGCACCCCGGCTCGCACGGCCCCGCCTGCGACGCCCGCCATCAAACGCGAAGCCCGCGCCGTCCACGTGTTGCCGCCGTTGCCGTACGCGAGCGATGCACTCGAGCCCGTGATCTCCGCCCGGACAATTTCGTTTCACTACGGCAAGCACCACAAGGACTACGTTGACAAGCTGAACCACCTGATCGACTCAACGCCCTTTGCCGATCTTTCGCTCGAGGCGCTGATCCTGAGGACCGCGGGCAAGCCCGAACATGCCGCGATTTTCAACAACGCCGCGCAGGCCTGGAACCACACCTTCTATTGGCAGAGCCTGAGCCCCACCGGTGGACGCCACGTGCCGCCGAAGCTGCAGGACGCGATCCGCAGGGCCTTCGGCGACCTCGAAGCGCTCAAGGCGGAGATGGCCAAGGCGGCGCTCGACCAGTTCGGCTCGGGCTGGGTCTGGCTCGTGCTAAATGAGAACGAGCTCAAAGTCACGCGCACGGGAAACGGCGACGACCCGCTGCCGACTCACCAGAAGCCGCTGCTTGCGATCGACGTCTGGGAGCACGCGTATTACCTCGACGTGCAGAATCGCCGCGGCGATCACGTGCACGCCGTGCTCGACAAGCTGATGAACTGGGAATTCGCAGCGCAAAACATGACCTAAGCAGACGGCGCGGTCGCGGTCAGCCGGGGCTGTCGGGCCCCGGCGCGCGTCCCTTGTCGTCGGGTCTGCGCCCGGTCGCGACGCGCTGCAGTCGCTGGAACTCCACCTGCAGGCGCGCGAGGTCCTCGTCGGACATCTCCTCGAGCTGCACGAGATGGGTCCGCGCACCTTCGACCGCGCGGATGAGCTCATCGAGCTTGAGCTGAATCGCGGTGACGTCCCGGTTCTGCGAGTACTGGATCAGGAACACGATCAGGAAGATCACGATCGACGTGCAGGTGTCGATCATCAGCTGCCACTGGTTGGAGAAGTGAAACAGCGGGCCCGTTGCGCCCCACACGATCAAGAGCGTGCACGCCGCGATGAATGCGGGCGGCGAGCCCACCCACGAGGCCGCGCCGAGCGCGATGTTTGTGAACGTCGTTTTCATGAGGAGATCTCCGCGCGTTCAGAACCCGCACCGTCATCGAGGCAATTCGCCCTGAAGTCGACCACGGGCGCCGGCCGGCCGCTGTAGGAAGCCGCGCGCGCCTGACGTCGGCGGGGCGTACCATCGTTCACTCAAGGCAGCGACGCCCGCCAGAGGTCATCCCCATGCGCACGCGAATCTGGATGAGCGCACTCCTGGTCCTCAGCATCGGTTGTGCCGGCGCACGGCCGGGTGGTGCGGGGAACACCGGAGTGATCGAATCCATCGGGCACCTCGACCGGGGGGCCTCGGTGGGGGTCGCGGGCGTCCTCGCGAGCGGCGCGCTCAACACGCCCTCGGGCACGACCCCCGCGAGAGGCGCCGCCACCGTCGCGAGCGCCATGGCCGCGCCGCCGCCTGCCGCCGCGAGTGCAGCCGCACCGGGCTACCGGGTCAGCGTCCGCCTCGACTCCGGCACGCTCAAGACCGTCGACCAGGCGGACGTCGCGAGCCTGCGCGTCGGGCAGCGCGTCAGTATCGAGAACGACACGGTCGTGCCGCGATAATGCACTTCGCGTCGGCCGGCACCGACAGACGGATCCGGAGCTGGACCGCAGCTCGAGACGCTCCAGCGACGTAGTGTCGGACGAGGTCTGGAGTCTGTGCGAGGCGTGATGTCAGTCAGCTACAAATCCGTCCTGCTCGGGAGTTCGCGCGCCCACGTCAGTGGCCTCGAGGAAATCGGACCGCTGACCCCGCTTGAACTTCGCAACCGGGAATCGCTGCGCGCCTGGCGCGAGCGCGCGCTGCAGCCGCATCCCGACGCCCCCCTGAATCCGCGCCGTTCGTGGCTCGCGTCGTTCGGGTGGGCGGACTCGGCCGGGCGCCAGCGGCACCCGGGCCGGTAACCCCGCGCGGCACGGCACACGCGCGAGTGCGCTCCGAAGCCGGTAGGCTGGCCGGACTGCGGGCGGTGTCCCGCTCCGGAGCCGCAATGAGGCAGTCGATTCCAGGAATTCGGCTCGGGTGCAACCCACCGGCCCGGGTGAGCCTGTGACGGCGGAGTCCGGCCGGCGCTGGCGGGTGTTCGTGGTCGACAACAACGTCGACCTGGCGCGCACGCTGGCGGAAGTGATCGGCTTCGAGCCGGACCTCGAATCGGCTGGCTACTCCTGCGAGGGCAACGATGCGCTTGCGCGGGCGACGGCGGCGGGGGCGGATGTCCTCGTACTCGACTTCTCGCTGCCCGGCCGGAACGCGCTTGCGATCCTCGACGAGGCACGAGCGGCGGGCTCGGGACTGCGCATCCTCGTGTTCACGGGCTACGCCTCACCCGAACTCGCCAAGGAATGTAGCGCACGCGGTGCTGCGGGCTACGTCGTCAAGGGCGGGGATTTCGAGGAACTCGCGCGCGCGATCCGTCGCGCCGTGCCAAGCACCGACGCCGACGGCGCCTGAGCCGACCCACCCGCCCCGGCTCAGTCGGCCGGTGGCACCCTGAGACGCGCGATCGGCACGCGGACGTGAAGCCGTGCGCCGCCGTCCGGGCGACGCTCCAGGAAGCACGATCCGCCGAGGCTCGCCGCGCGATGATCGAGCCAGCTCACCCACGGCGGGGACGACGGCTCCGCACCCGCCGGGCCCTCGGCGTCGTCGGTGATCGCGATCTCAAGCGCATCTCCCGTCACGCGCGCATCGAGCTCGATGAGCGCGGTTCCGGGTGAGCCGATGGCGTGTGCGAGCGCGTCGTGCTCGATGCGAAAGATGCGGATGGCGGCCGCCGGCGCGAACTCAGGATCACCGTCCGGCACCCGGCACTCACATTCGATGCCGGCGGCGCCGCACATCTCTGTGAGCTGCCATTGCAGCGCCGCGAAGAGCCCGAGGTGATCGAGGATGCTGGGCCGCAGTCGTTCCACGAACTCGCGCTTGACCGAGAGGCCCTTGTCGAGTGAGGCGGCGACCTGCGCGAGTTTCGCGCGCGCTGCCTCGTCCTCGAGGGGCAGTCGCCGGCCGACCCAGTCGAGGTCCATCTTGGCCGCCACCAGGAGGCCGCCGATCTGATCGTGCATGTCGCGCGAGATCTCGGCGCGATCGCGCTCGGTCGCGGATTCGACGTGCGCCGCAAACGATTCGAGCGAGGCGAGACGCCCGAGCAGCGGTCCGACGCCCGCTCGTTCCCGGGCTCGTCCCCGGAACCAGCCGATCGCCGACGCCCCGGCGGCGACAACGAGCACGAGACAGGCGATCAGGAGCGCATTCATCCGGCCGTCGCCTGACGAATCGCCAGCGGAGCTGTCTCTCTCACGAAGTCTCCCATGCGTGGTGACGCCTCAAGTGACGCAGCTCAAATCACGCGTTGCGGTCGCCGGATCCATCCGAAGGAACGCTGCACTATGCGACGCCGCCGGTGAGAAAACCTGCCAACCCACGGATCCGTGACGGCATCGGCGAAAGTTGCAATGTCGGATTATTCTGACACGCCCAGACGGAAATCACCGACGGAGACGGTCCCTCGCGCTGCGAGAGGATCGGGTGACGAGCGCCTGGACGGCGCGTCCGACCAGGCAAGGCTCCGCTCACGAATGCCCCAGCTCCTCACCCTTCGGAAGACCCCTCCGCCGACGGATCGACGAGCCTCAAGATGACCGCGCCGACGAGCGACACGGAGCCGGGTCCTGGTGCACCGCAGCCACCGTTTCGTCTCGTATTGGTGGAGGATTCGGCGCTGCTCGCCGCGCGTATCGCGGACGTCATTCGCGGACTGGACGGCGTCGAACTCGTCGCGGCTGTCGCGAGCGAGACGGCCGCAGTCGATACGCTCTCGCGCGGCGACGCTGACGGCGTCGTGCTCGACCTCAATCTCGAGCAGGGCAACGGCTTCGGCGTGATGCGCTCGATCCGCA
>CAYNCY010000004.1:0-25809 GCA_964395195.1 uncultured Steroidobacteraceae bacterium | reverse complement strand
CGCGCGCCGCTCACGGTGCTGGTGGCGGCGCCCGCCGCGTTCATCCAGAACGTTGCCGGACCGGCGAGCGCGTGGGCGATCGCCGCGCTCCTCTCGCTCGGCATCCTCGCCTTCGCGTGGCCGGGGAGCTACCTCGCGGGTGCCGTGTGCCTCGCGGTGGGGCTCGGGACCTTCGACTGGCTCTGGCAGCGCGGGGGTCTTGCGTCCGGCCCGCTCGCGGGCTCGCTCGGCATCGTCGCGGTGCTCGCCCTCGGCGAGTGGCTCACTCGTCTCGTTCGTCGCCGCTACCCCGAGAGCTAGGCGCCACGTGCCCGCGCGCGCAGGACTTCCTTCTGGATCTTGCCGGTCGCCGTGCGCGGCAGCGCCACGAACTCGATCGTCTTCGGTATCTTGAACCGGGCGAGCTCCCCGGCGCAGTGCGCAAGGAGTTCCGCGGCGGTCGCGCTCGCACCGGTATTGAGTTCGACGTACGCACAGGGCGTCTCGCCCCATTTCTCGTCCGGGCGCGCAACCACGGCTGCGGCCAGCACGGCCGGGTGGCGGTAGAGCGCTTCCTCGACCTCGAGCGAGGAGATGTTCTCGCCTCCCGAGATGATGATGTCCTTGGAGCGGTCGCGGATCTTCGCGTAGCCATCCGGCTGCAGCACCGCGAGGTCGCCCGTGTGGAACCAGCCGCCCCGGAACGCCGCCGCCGTCGCCGCGGGGTTGTTGAGGTAGCCCTTCATCGTGATGTTGCCGCGGAACATGATCTCGCCCATCGTCACGCCGTCGGCAGGTACCGGCGCCAGCGTCTCGGGATCGAGGACCGCCATCTGGTCCTGCATGAGGTACTCGAAGCCCTGCCGGCCGTTTCGTTCCGCGCGCGCGGCGAGATCGAGCGCGTGCCACTCGGGCTGGCGCGCGCAAATGGCGGCGGGGCCGTAGGTCTCGGTCAGGCCGTAGACGTGCGTGAGATCGAAGCCGATTCGTTCCATGCCAGCAATCATGCTCTCCGGCGGCGCGGCGCCCGCGACCATCGCGTGCACCTTCTGTCCGATGCCGGCGCGCATCTCCGCGGGCGCGTTGACGAGCGTCGAGTGCACGATCGGCGCACCGCAGTAATGCGTGACCCCTTCCTCGCGCATGAGTCTGAAGATGCCGGCCGCCTCGACCTTGCGCAGGCAGACGTTCGTGCCTGCGTTCGCGGCGATGCTCCACGGGAAGCACCAGCCGTTGCAGTGGAACATCGGCAGGGTCCAGAGGTACACGGCGTGCGGCGGCATGCCCCAGGTCAGCAGGTTGCAGATGGCGTTGAGGTACGCGCCGCGGTGGTGATAGACGACGGCCTTGGGATTCCCGGTCGTGCCCGAGGTGTAGTTGAGCGCAATCGCATCCCACTCATCGAGCGGCCGGAGCCACTCGAAGGCGGGGTCGCCCGCGGCCAGGAATTCCTCGTAGCCGATCGGTCCCAGTCGTTCGCCGGGCCCTGAGTACACGGGATCATCGACGTCGATGACGAGAACGTCGTGCGTGAGGAGCGCGAGGACGCGCTTGACGACGGGCGAGAACTCGCGATCGGTGAGGAGAACGCGCGCCTTCGCGAACTCGAGCATGAACGCGATCGACTCGGCGTCGAGGCGGGTGTTGAGCGTGTTGAGCACGGCACCCGCCATCGGCACGCCGAAGTGCGCCTCGTACATCTCCGGGGTGTTGGCGAGGAGCGCCGCGACCGTGTCGCCGCGGCCAATGCCACGCGCGGCGAGCGCGGACGCGAGCCGGCGGCAGCGCGCGAAGCATTGCTCCCAGGTGAAACGCCGGGCGCCGTGCACGACGGCGGCGCGGTTCGGGTAGACGCGTGCGGCCCGCTCGAGGAAGCCGAGCGGCGAGAGGTGCGTGAAGTTCGCGGCCTGCCGGTCGAGGCCGATGTCGTAGGGCGATGTCGGATCGCGCGTCAGCATCGTCTCACTCCTCGCGCAGCTCGCGCGCCATCAGCGCGCGCACGGCCGCGCGCACGTCGCGGCCCTCGTGCAGCACCGCGTAGACCTGTTCGGCGATCGGCATCTCGACGTTGACGCGCCTGGCGACCGCCCGCACGGCGCGCGCCGCGTGCACGCCCTCGACCACCTGGCCGATCGCCGCCTCCGCCTCGGCCGGCGACTTGCCGGCCGCGATCGCAAGCCCGAAGCGGCGGTTGCGCGACTGATCATCCGTGCAGGTGAGGACGAGGTCGCCGAGCGCGGCGAGCCCCATGAAGGTCTCGCGGCGCGCGCCGAGCGCGATACCGAGGCGCGTCATCTCCGCGAGGCCGCGGGTGATGAGCGCAATGCGCGTATTGGCGCCGTAGCCCATGCCGTCGGCGATGCCGGTGCCGATCGCAAGCACGTTCTTGACCGCGCCGCCGACCTCGACGCCGACGATGTCGGGAGAAGTGTAGGCCCTGAATTTCTCGCTCGAGAGCGTCTGCGCGAGATCGTCAGCGAAGGCGCTGTCGGGGGAGGCGACCGTCATCGCGGTCGGCAGTCCCCGTCCCACTTCCGCTGCGAACGTCGGACCCGAGAGCACCGCAATCGGCACGTCGGGCCCGAGCACCTCGCGCGCGACCTCGTGCGGCAGGCGGCCGCTCGCGAGCTCGAAACCCTTGGTTGCCCAGGCGAGGCGCTGGCCGGCCGCGAGCCTGGGCTTCAATGCCTCGAGCGTCGCGCGAAAGGCGCGGCTGGGAACGGCGATCAGCAGGTCAGTTGCGCGCGCGACCGCGCGGGCGAGGTCGGGCTCGACGTCGAGCGCGGCCGGAAAGGCGGCGCCCGGCAGGTAGCGCGCGTTGACGCGCTCGCGCGCGAGGAGCGCGAGCTGGGTGGCGTCGCGGCCCCAGAGAAGCGTCGGATGACCGGTGCGGGCGAACTGGATCGCGAGCGCGGTGCCCCAGGAGCCCGCGCCGAGAACCGCGATCGGCGCGCCGTCCGCGCCGCCCTTGTCAGTGCCGGACACGGTGGGCGTCCGGCCCGGGACTCAGTTGACCGCGCCCGCGGGCTGGCCCTGTTGTGCCGTCGCCTGGTCGAGCGACTGCTGGAAGAGCGCGTCGAAGTTGACGGGCGGCAGCAGGAACGGCGGGAAGCCGCCGCGCAGGATGAGGTCCGAGACCGCCTGGCGCGCGTACGGGAACAGGACGCCCGGGCAGAAACCGCCGACGATGCGGCGCGAATCCTCGAGCGAGTAGTTGCGGATCATGAACGTGCCCGCCTGCTTCACCTCGACGAGGTAGGCGATGCGCTCGCCGACCTTCGCCTCGAGCGTGATCGTCAGCACGATCTCGTGCACGTTGTCGGCGAGGACGCTGCCGGCGGTGTTCATGTTGAGGCCGAATTGCGGGTTCCATTCCGTCATCGGAATGTTCGGGCCGCTCGGCGCTTCGAACGAGGCGTCCTTGATGTAGACGTTCTGGAGCACGAGCTCCTGCGCGTTCGGGTCGGCCGCGGCGGGCGCGCCGGTCGGGGGAGTCTCTGCCATGGGAATGTCCTGCGGTTGAGTGTCTGCGTTCGAATGGATTCGGGCGTGCGCGGCCTCAGCCGGCGCTGTCCTTGAGGAGCGCATCCAGCGCCCCGCTGCGATCGAGTTCCCGGAGCTCGTCCGAGCCGCCGACGTGGCGATCGCCGATGAAGATCTGCGGGATCGTGCGCCGGCCGCTCCTGGTCATCATCTCGGTGCGATGCGCCGCGTCCGCCTCGACGTCGATCTCGGTGAAGGCGATGCCCTTCTTGTCGAGGAGCGCGCGTGCGCGGTCGCAATAGGGGCAGAAGCTGCCGGTGTACATCGTGACGGTGGGGGCGGCCACGGGACTCTCAGCCCTTCACGACAGGCAGGTTCTCCTGCCGCCAGGCGGCGAGGCCGCCGCGCAGGTTGAACGCCTGCTTGAAGCCGAGCCGTCCCAGGTGCCGCGCCGCGGCGCCGCCGGTCATGCCGTTGTCGCAGTAGGCGATCACGGGCTTTTCCTTGAAGCGCGACAGCGCCGCGGCGCCCTCGGCGATGCTGGCACCGGGGAGGTTCCGGGCGCCCGCGATGTGGCCGGCGACGAACTCGGCCTGGCCACGGATGTCGATCAGCAGCGCGCCGCCATTCATCATGCGGACCGCCTCGCTGGGCGGGATCGAGGCGAACGCCGCCGAGCGCGCCCGGAACTCGGTGACCGCGACCACGACGGCGACGACCAGCGTCGCTCCGACGAGGTAGTAATGATGGCTGACGAACTGTAAAAACTGCTGCATTTTCAGGGACTTGAATCGAGTCTCGGCCGCCGGGCCCGACAGTATACCAGCCGGCCCGGCGGCGACCCCGCTCCGCTAGAGTAGCGACCGTGCCCACGACGAGCCCACGCCCCCGCGTTCTCCCTCCCCTGCGCGTCGCGGGCTTGCTCGCTCTCGTCCTGGCCGCCCCGGCGCCCGTGACCGCCGCGACGACCTCGAGCGCCGATGCCGCCCAGCAGCTGAAGCGCGTCGAGGCGCGGATCAAGGAGGTCACCGATGCGGTGCAGGGCGATGTCGCCAAGCGCGACGGGGTTGCGGCGCAATTGCACAGTGCCGACCACGCGCTCCTGGCGGCGCGGACGCGCGTCGAGAGCGTCCGCGAGCAGCGCGCCGAGAGCGAGCGCCGCCGCGCGGACCTGAAGGCCGACGAGGCGCGCGCGAGTGCCGCGCTCGCGGCGGAGCGGGGCGCGCTCGCCGGCCAGCTGAAGGCCGCCTACGTCGGCGGGCGCGAGGAGCAGCTGAAAGTGCTTCTGAACGCGGAAGATCCGGCCACGCTCGGACGGATGCTGAGCTACTACGGCTACCTCGGCCGCGCCCGCGCCGCCCGCATTGCGGCGATCGAGGACGATGCGGCGCGCCTCGAGGCCATCGACGAGAGCCTCGCCGCGGAAACCGCGCGGCTTGCGGGCCTCGAGGAAGACCGGCGTCGGGAGGCGCTCGCGCTCGAAATCGCGCGCGGCAACCGCCAGCGCGCGCTGGGCGAGCTGCAGGCGCGGATCCAGAAGGGGAGTGGCGAGCTCAAGGACCTCAAGGCGAACGCCGCCTCGCTCGAGGACCTGCTCGCGCGCCTGCGGGCCGCGCTCGAGGACTTCGACAGCGAGGATTTCGTCGGCAAGAACGGTGATCGCCGCGCCTTCACGGACGTCCACGGACGACTGCCGTGGCCGGCGCGCGGGAAGCTGCTTGCGACCTTTGGTGAGTCGCGGGCGGGCGGGCTCAAGTGGAACGGCCTCCTGGTCGGGACCCACGGCGGTGCCGAGGTGCGGGCACCCTATTTCGGGCGGGTCGTCTACTCCGACTGGCTCCCCGGCCTCGGCCTCCTCCTGATCCTTGACCACGGCGGGGGGTACCTCAGCCTCTACGGCCACAACGACCGCCTCTACAAGGCGGTCGGCGACAAGGTCCGGCCGGGCGACGTGCTGGCAGCCAGCCAGAACGAGGGCGGCGGCCGTCCGGAGCTCTATTTCGAGATCCGGGAGGGTGCCAGACCCCTCGATCCGCGACCCTGGCTTCGGGGTCCCCTCCACCCCTGAAAATCCCGGGTCCGGGATCCGTGATGGCGGGCACACCCGAGCTCCGCCCCTCGTGGAAGTGCGTACCGGTTCATGGAATGGACCCCCGCATTAGGTCAACTTGTCACAGGCCCCAGGATGGGGCTGACGACGTCATTTTCCGCGATTTCCCCGGAGCTCACGCCCCATGGTTGCCGCCGCCAATTCCTCGTCCCTGCCGCCGGCGACGCTCGACCCGTACGGGCAGCTGATCCGGATGTTGCTGCCGCGCGCGCAGTCGATCTGCGTGTACGGCATCAATGGCCAGTCGTTCTGGGCCTCTGACGGCCAGGACGATCCGGACCTCCACAACCTCGCGCAGGAATTGATGGCAGCGGGCGCCGCGACGCCGAACGACATCGACGGTGCAACGCGCCGCTTCGATGGCGCGAGCGGCTACGCCTTCGTGCTCCGCGATCCGCAAGGCCTGCCGCTCGCGACCGTGACACTGCTCGCGCGCGACAACGGCGAGGCGCGGCCGTTCTCGCTGGTGCTCGGACTCCTCAGGCCCGCACTCGAGTGCCTGCAGCGCGAGTTGGGCTCGAAGGCCTCGCTCGGCGCGATGACGCGGGACCTGAGCACCCGCGATCGCGACCTCGAACTCCTGCTCGATGCCTCGGCCGAGAAGGGCGACTCCGCCCGTGACACCGACGAGCTCGGCCGGCTCGTGCAGGCCGCCGTCGATCACCTCGCGTGCGCCGTCGGCGCGCTGATCATCCCCGAGCGCTCGGTCGCGATCGTGCGCTCGCAGCGCGACCAGCCGCGCGGCACCGAGGCCGAGATCATCACGCGCACGCACCGACACCTCTTGACGTGGGCGCAGCTGCAGCGGCGCACGATGATCGTCAACAAGATCGCGACGTCCTCCGACAAGGTGCCGCCGTACAAGATCCTCTCGGTCCCGGTGCGTCACCTCTCGCAGCGAGTCATTGGATTTCTTGCCCTCTTCAACAAGGCGGACGGCGACGACTTCGAGCTCCGCCAGACACGGCTCGCAGAGCTCCTGGCGCGCAAGGTCTCCTCGATCCTCTTGACGAACTACGACGCCTCGACGGGACTCCTGTCGCGCGGTGCGTTCGAGCAGCAGGTCGATGCGCTGCTCGCGAACCGCGAGACGCCCGGGGCCGACGCCGTCGTCTACCTCGACATCGACCAGATGCACGTGATCAACGAGAACTTCGGCATGCACGTCGGCGATGAGACCATCGCCAAGGTGGCCGAGGTCGTCAGGCGCCGCGCGCCGCTCGGCGCGCTGGCCGCGCGCATTTCAGGCGATCGCTTCGCGCTCTTCCTCGCCGGCGCGACCCCCACGGAGGCGGGCGAAGCCGCCGAGGCGATCCGCGCGAGCGTCGCCGAGCTCACGCAGCAGCGCACCGAGGGTGTGCTCCGGGTAAGCCTGTCCGCGGGCGTCGCGCCGTTGCCTGCCAATTCGAAGCATCCGCTCTCGCATGCGCTCGCGACCGCCGAGATCGCGAGCAAGGCCGCCAAGGACCACGGACGCGATCGTGTCGAGACCTTCGACAACGGCGACGTCAGCATGGTGCGCCGTCACGGCGAGGTGCAGATCATCGCGAGCCTGCGCGAGGCGATCGCGACCGACCGCTTCCGCCTGTACGCGCAGCCGATCCTGCCGCTGTCGGCGGGTCCCGCGGAGCCGCGCTTCGAGATCCTGATCCGCATGCTCAGCGAGACGGGCGAACTCCTGCCGCCGGCGAAGTTCCTGCCGGCCGCCGAGAGCTACCAGCTGATGCCGGCGATCGACAAGTGGGTCGTCGAGCACGCGATGATGGAGCTCGGCGCGCACGCTGCGGTGCTGAAGGGCCGCGTCGCGCGATTCGCGATCAATCTTTCCGGCCAGTCGGTCACCGATGCCGAGACCGGCGGCATGATCGAGGCGGCGATCGGCGCCGCGGGCATTCCGCCCGACATCATCTGCTTCGAGCTCACCGAGACGGCGGCCGTGACCCACCTGGAGCGTGCCGAGTCGTTCATGGAGCGCCTCCGGAACCTCGGTTGCCAGTTCGCGCTCGATGACTTCGGCACGGGCGCCTCCTCGCTCGCCTACTTGAAGAGCCTGCCGGTTTCGGTCCTCAAGATCGACGGCAGCTTCGTCCGCGATGCCATCTCGAACGCGCGCTCAGAATCAATGGTGAAGGCCGTCGCGCAGCTCGCGCGCGCGATGGGCATCACGACGGTTGCGGAGTACGTCGAGACCGACGAGCTCAGGATCCGCATGGCGAACCTCGGGGTCGACTACGGCCAGGGCTTCGCGATCGGCAAGCCCATCCCGTTGAGTGACGTCCTCGCCGACCTCTCGCTCTACGAGCTGGTCGCGGCGGGTGGCGGTGAGTTCACCGCCACCGAGGACGAGCCCGCTTCGCTCGCGGGCTGAATCCGGTTACTACCGTGTACGAACGACGCGGCGGTCCTTCGGGCGAGGAAAGCGAGCTCGACGGGCTCGTCCGCCACGTCGCGCTCGCCGACTGGCTGGTGCTCAGCGTCGTGCTCCTCTACCAGGTCGTCACGCCCGAACATCCGTTCGCTCTGCCCATCGGCATCGCGATCGCGGTCTTCGGCATGATCAGCGTGGCGCTCAGGCTTCCCAGGGTCACCGCGCGACGCCCCGGCGCCGCGCTCGAAGCCGAGATCTGGGCGATGACGGTGTTCATCACCGTGATCGCGTGGTTCACCGGCGGCGCGGACAGCCCGCTCGAGAGCCTCTACCTGCTGCCGATCGTGCTGGCGGCGCTCGTGCTCCCGACGCAGCGCCTCGTGCTGCACCTGGGCGTGATCGTGCTCGCCTACCTCGTCGTCGCGGGCCTGCGTCCGGGTGGCATCGTCCTGTCGGCACCGTTCGCGGGCCGCGTGCTGATCGCGGTCGGACCGCTCCTGGTCGTCGCCTGGCTCACCGCGCAGCTCGGCGGCGCCGTGCTATCCGCGCGCCGCCGCGCCGCCGAGCTCGCCGACGGCGATGCGCTGACGGGACTTGCGACGCGCAACGTCTTCCTCGAGCGCCTGAAGCGCGAACTCGCCCACCCCGAGCGGCGCGAGCTGCCGTGCGGCGTACTGGTGATCGACCTCGAGGGCGCGCGCCGGCTCAACGAGCAGTACGGTCACGATGCCGGCAACGCGGCACTCAAGCTGGTGGCGGAGGCGCTGAGACGGACGCTCCGCGAGACGGACACGGCGGCGCGCTGGGGCGGCGATGAGTTTGCGGTGCTCCTGCCGGGCGCCGATGCGCTCGCCGCGGAAACCGCCGCCAAGCGGATCCGCCACGCGGTGCATGCGACGACGCTCGATGCCGGCACGCGGCTCGTGCGCTGCTCGGTCAGCATCGGCATCGCGTCGCTCCCGCGCGACGGTCGCGATGCCGCGACCGTGGTCGCGACCGCCGAGCGGCGCCTCGAGCGCGACCGCGAGCTCAGGCGCAACTCGACGCTGGCGGCGGCCTCGGGCTAGCCGCGCCAGCGGCGCCGGGCGATCAGCCCGTCAGGCTCGCACGCACGGCGCCGACGATTCCGCCGATCAAGAGAATGGCGGTCGGCGCGAAGGACAGGAGAAACCCTGTGCTGCGCTTGGCCGGATCCTTCGCGTAGCCGAAGCAGTACACGAAGCGGCCCACCAGGTAGAGGACGCCGAGTCCGACCGCCCAGCGGGGACTCACGAAGCTCGCGAAGATCCAGAGCGACGGCAGGAACACGATGAGCTGCTCGAGGGTGTTCTGCTGGACGCGAAAGACCCGCTCGAAGCCGTCGTTGCCCGTGGTCGCGGGTGCCTTGACCCCGAACGTGTCGCGGGCCCTGCCGACCAGGAATCCGAAATACAGGAACTGGACGAGCGCCAGCCCCATCACGATGAAGACGAGACTCATGAGTTTCCCCCTGCCTGCTGGCGATTTGTTCGGGTCGGAGCGCTCTTTCGGGCGCTCGGGGCCGCGGGCAGAATACACTGACAGCTCAATGGACACCCCATGACCCGAGCGACGCGCGGCTACGCGCAATTCATCGAGATCCAGCGGCCGGCGACCCGCGTCTTCAGCGCCTTCACGAGCAAGGACTGGCTGGAGCGTTGGTATGCGGCCGAGGCAAGCGTGGATCCCCGTCGCGGGGGCACGCTGAAGGTGCGCTTGCGCGACGGGAGCGTGCGCGATGCGATCATCGACGTGTTCGAGCAGGATCGACGGCTCCGCCTCCTCTACATGCCGGACGCCTCGCTCCCTGCTTTCCCGACCGGCGCCGGCCCCCTGATCGAGGACGTCCTGTTTGACTTGAAGCCCGGCCGGACCGTGGTGCGTGTGCTCGGCACCGGGGTCCCCGGCGAGCGCGACTGGGACGCCTATTTCGCCTGGCTCCGGCAGGGCTGGACCTACTGGCTGCACAGCCTCAAGCGCGCGATCGAGACCGATCAGCCACCGGTGCCGCCGGCATGAGGCGTGTCCCCTGGCTCGCGGCGCTGCTCGGCGTCTGGCTCCTCGTGGTCGCGCCGGCCGGTGCGGGAGAACTCCGTGCCCTCGTCGGCGGCGTCCTCGTCGACGGCTCGGGTGGCCCGCCGCTCGCCGACAGCGTGATCCTCATCGACGGCGACCGGATCATGGCCGTCGGCCAGGTCGGGACGCTGCCGATTCCACCGCTCGCCGAGGTCATCTCGACCGAAGGCATGACGGTACTGCCGGGCCTGTGGGACCTCGAGGTGCATCTCTCCCGCCTCGGCCACGGCGACAGCGCGCGCTGGGACGATTCCTACGTGCCGCTCGCCGAGCGCGTGGTGATGCCGGCGGCCGCGCATCAGCTCCTGCTCGCCGGTGTCACGAGCGTCCGCGACCTGGGCGCACCGCTCGAGGCGGCGCTCTCCGTCCGCGAGCGGGTCCGCGGAAGCCGCATCCCGGGGCCGACGATCTATGTCTCGGGCCCGACCCTCGAGAAGGAAGCGCCGCCGCACACGCACGACTACCGCTGGAGCGTCGCGAATCCCCTCGAGGCCAAGCAGAAGGCCGAACGGCTCGTGCGCGCGGGCGTCGACTACCTCGTCGTCGCCGGCGCGAGCGAATGGAGTGCGGCGGAACTCGCCGCCCTGGTCGGCGTCGCCCAGGGCGCCGGGGTCCCGTGGTACGCCGAGGTGCGGCGCGATGCCGACATCGCCGTCGCGCTCGGCGCCGGTGCGCGCGGACTCCTCGGCCTCGGGCTCGACGTCGCGCCGACGCTGCCCGCCGAGGCAACGGCGGCGCTGCGCACGGCGGCGGCGCGCAACGCCCCGGTGCCGTGGACGGTGGGTGCGTCGGCCCTGACGAACTACGAGTGGCTGCGCATCAATCCGGAGCCCCTCGATGACCCGCGCTGGCGCGAGGGGTTGCCCGCGATCATCGCCGAGGACGTGCGCGGCTCGCTCCGGAACCTCGGTTCGGCGAACCTGTACGAGACGCCGGCGCTGAGGCGCCAGGTGATCGGCTCGCGCCTCAAGGATGCGCGCGCGGCGGGAGCGCACCTGCTGGTTGGCTCCGACGCGGGATCCCCCGCGCACCTCCTCGCGCGCGCGACCTGGCAGGAGGTCGAGGCGCTCGTCCTCGAGGCTGGGCTCACCTCCAACGAGGCGATCCGGGCGGCGACGCTCGACGCCGCGACCGCGATGGGCGAGGAGCACGAGAACGGCAGCGTGTCACCCGGCAAGTACGCGGATATCATCGCGGTGCGCGGCGACGTGCTGCGCCACATCGAGCGCCTGCAGGACGTCGAGATCGTGATCCGGCACGGCAGCCGCTACCGCTAGGGATCTCCCGAAGGAATAGAAATGGCTGGACTCCTGCTGCGCGGCATCTTCGCCGCACTTGGCCTCTGGATCGCGACCCGCTTCGTCACGGGACTCCACTTCGACGCGCCCGCGACCATCGTCATTGCGGGACTCGTGCTCGGCTTCGTGAATGCGATCCTGCGTCCGATCCTCGTGATCCTGACGCTGCCGATCACGATCGTGACGCTCGGCCTCTTCCTGCTCGTGATCAACGCGGCGATGGTCGCGCTCGTGGCGACGCTCCTGCACGGCATGCGCGTCGACGGCTTTCTCGCCGCGCTCGGTACGGCGCTCATCGTCAGCGTCGTCGGCTGGATCGGCGGCGCGCTCGCCCGCGACGGCGCGCGGCGCCCCGACTAGGGAGTCGACTCCGCGGGCGCGACTTCGTCGCCGTCGGGGAGCGAGACGAGCACGACACCGCCGAGGATGATGGCGGTGCCGATCAACTGGATCCCCGAGAACGCCTCGCCGAGCACCGCCCAGCCGACGAGCGCGGCGACCACGGGGTTCACGTACGCATAGGTGCCGAGCCGCGCCGGCGTCGTGTGGCGCATCAGGTAGCCGAAGGCCGTGTAGGCGATACCGGAGCTGAACACCGTCAGGAACACGAGTCCCGCGAGGCTCGGCGCCGTCGGCTTCCAGCGAGCGGGGTCGCCATTGACGAGCGCGATGACGCCGAGCATCACGCCGCCGAGCGTCATCTCCAGCGCCGTGAACATGAGCGGCGCCGTCGTCGAGGTGATGCGCCGGTAGTAAAGCGTGCCGAGCGCCCAGGCGAAGCACGCGCCCAGGATCGCGAGCTGCCAGCCCAGGTTCGTGAACGAGAAGCCGGCCTTCGGCCACATCAGGAACGCGACGCCAACGAACCCGAGCAGCAGCCCCGCGCTCGCGCGGCGCGTGATCGCGTGGCCGCCGAGGAGCCCCACCAGCGGGATCCAGAACGCCGAGCTCACGTTGAGGAGCGCGGACTCGTTGGAGGCAACGTAGCGGATCGCGAGCGCGTTGACGCCGCTCGAGGTCACGACCAGCAGGAAGCCCATCACGAGGAAGTGACGCCACTCGATCAGCGTGCGCGGGACCTGCGCGCCACGCCACGCGGCGACGAGCGCAAGCCCGGTGCCCGCGATCAGGAAGCGCACGGAGCCCGCGAGGAGCGGCGGCAGGTCGAGGACGACGAGCTTCGAGGCCGTGAACGCCGAGCCCCAGATCAGGTAGACGGCGGCGAAGCAGAGAACCAGCAGCTTGTTTCCGGAACGGGGCGTGGGCATCGCAGGCAGGAGTGGGCGGCGGGACGCCACAGTCTGCCACGGAACGGGTGCCCGGCCGCACCGGGCCGGGGCGCCAGCGGCGCCCCGACCCCTCGAAGTCCGTCAGTTCTTGACGAGCACCGCGATCTGCCGCGCGGTGAAGGTGTTCGACGCCTGGTCGAAGTGGCCGAGCGCCAGCACGCGCGTCACCTTCGTGGTTCCCGTCAGCATCGCCGCGAGCGCGGTCTCGAAGTCCGCGTAGCTCTGGTAGACGTTGAGCGAGGAGGGCCCCGAGCCCGACTTGCCCTCGATCGCGAAGAGGTCGGGACCTGTCGTGTCCGCGACGATCGACGGCGTCGCGGCGAGCTTGGTCAGGTCGATCGAGAGCGGTCCCGCCTGGATCACGTGCACGCTGCCGAGCAGGGGATCGGCGAGGTTGAGCACGAGGTCGGTCGAGCTCACCGTCGTGAACGCCGCCGTCGAACCGTCACCGAAGCCGACGTCAAGCTTGGCGAAGTCGTCCGAGAAGTTGACCGCGGTGTTCGCGGTGAAGTCGGGCGGCGCCGTGCCGAATGGCTGCACGAGACCGATGTAGCGGATCGGGCTCGTCGTGCTGACCGTCGGGAGCGGCAGCGTCCCGGTCGTCACCACGTACATCGCCGGGTTCGAGTCCTGGGCGCTCGAGGTGCCGGTGCCCGCGAACGTGAACTCGCTCGGTTGCAGTCCCATGATCGACTGCACGTTGACGGTCACCTGGCCGGGGGCGGTCGCGACCGGGAAGCCCCAGAGCGCGGTGCTCTCGAGCCGGAGCCGCCCCGCCGTCGCATCGAAGGTCGGGTTGCCGCCTGCATCCGTGCCAGCCGTGCCGAAGGCGGTGATGGCACTGCCGATCGACGGCCACGCGGCCGTCGGCGCCGCGCCAGGCTGGCCCGCGACCGTGAAGGCGGTTGCATCGCCGATCGTCAGCGTCACGTTCTTGATGCTGAAGTGATCGCGGCCATCGGTGTGCGACCAGAGCGTCGCGCCGCGCACCGTCAACGTGTCCTGCGTGCGCGCCGTCACGACGCCGACGAGGCCGTCCATCGAGGGCATCACGACGCTCGTCCCGGCGAGCACGCGGGTCGCGGTGAACGTGTGGTCGGTCGTCGACAGCGACCCGAACGCGACGGTCCACGCGCCCGCGGCGAGCGCGTTCATCGCCGTGATGCCGGCGGGACCCGTCGAGGGCGTGCCGTTGACCTCGAAGGTCGTTGTCGCGGTCGTGTTGACCGTCACCTGGCCCTGGTCGCCCGTCTGGTTGTCGAACGGGCGCACGCTGACGATGTAGGTCGCGGCGGTCGCGTCGACGCTGACCAGCGCGCCGCGTACGCGGATGTCGCGCGTGTCGCTCGGCACGATGCTGGCGACGATGAACGGCTGCACCGTCACGACCGGAGTCGCACCGCTCGTATCGACCGTGTTCGAGGCGGCGAGGTTGAAGTCGAGCGCAAGGCGCGAGAGCACGCCTGCATCGATGAACAGGTGATGCGCGTCGTCGAGCTTGACCTTGAGCGTTACGGCGCCGGGCGCGTTGCCGCTGCCATCGACGACGTTCGCCTGCACGGGCGCGCCGTTGACCTCGACGAAGATCGCCGCGTTCGAGTAGTCGACGGTCATCGTTGCCGACACGTACTCGCCCGGTGGAATGCCGTTCGCACTCACGAGCTCCGAGAGGTCGGCGAGCTGCGCGAAATCGATGCGCGTCGTCGCGGGCAGCGTCTCGACGACGGTGCCGTCGGCCTTGGTCAGTGCGATCGAAGTCACATCGACCGTGTAGCTGGTGAAGTCGCCGGTCGCATCGGTGAGCGTGATCATCGCCGTGCCGCAACTCGACGCCGAGCAGCCGCCGGCGGCAAGGCTGGAGCCGCTGCCGCTCATGCCGCTGCCGCCACCACCGCATCCAACGAACGCGAGCAGCAGTGCTGGCGCGAACAACGCGCGCGCGAGAACGCCGAGCCGCTTGAGGAAAGTCGACAGGAATTCGCAAGGCATGACGGAGCCCTCCGCGTTGGGACCGGTAGCCTAACGCCGCGAGTGATTCGTCGATGACCCGACTTGCGTCGTCCGCCAGCGACAAAGGACGTCGGTGGCGGCCGACTGCGGGACTTTTCTTACGCGGTCTTTACAGCGTTCGTAATCGCACTGCGATAGAGGCGCCACGCGATCACCGCGAAGCCCGCGAGTCCGATCCACTGACCGAGCCTAAGCGCCGTCGGCACGGCGAGCACGTCGACGTCGCTGGTGAGCACGATCGGTATCGCAATCAAAACGCCGACGATGGCTTCGCCCGCGATGAGTCCCGAGGCGAACAGGAGTCCGCGACGGCGCATCTCCTCCGGATCCTTGCCGGGACTGTGCTTCGCGTGCCAGCGATCGACGAGCTCGGCGAATACGCCGCCGATGAAGATCGGGCTCGTGTATTCGAGCGGCAGGTAGATGCCGACCGCGACCGCGAGCACCGGCGCGCGCCAGCGACTGCCGCTCTTCTTGAGGAAGAGATCGAGCGCGATGACCGCGGCACCGACCAGGGTGCCCAAACCGATCATGTCCCACGGCAGCCCGCCGACGAAGATGCCCTTCGCGACCGCGGCCATCAACGTTGCCTGCGGTGCCGACAGCGCCTTGACCCCGGCGTGCGCGGGCGTGCCGATGCCGTAGGCCTCGAGCAGGAGGTTGAGGACGGGCGCCATGATCGCCGCGCCCGCGAGCGCGCCGATGGCGAGCATCACCTGCTGTCGCCACGGCGATGCGCCGAGGAGCCTGCCGGCCTTGAGGTCCTGCAGGTTGTCGCCCGCGACCGCCGCGGCGCTGCAGGTGACGGCGCCGATCAGGATCGCCGCGACCGGGCCCACGGTGCTGCCGCGCCCGAGAAAGCCGAGGAGCACGAGCGATGCGAACAGGATCGTCGAGATCGTGATGCCGGACACCGGGTTGTTGGACGAGCCGACGAGGCCGGCCATGTAGCCGCTGACCGAGGAGAAGATGAAGCCGGCGACCACCATGATCACGGCCATCGTCGCCGCGATGCTGAAGCTGCCGACGACGGCCATGTAGAGCGCGAAGAGCGGAATCACGAAGAGAACGATCCCGGACAGGATGAACGGCATCGGCACGTCGCGCTCCGTCTCCGGAACGACGCCGCCCGTTTCCTTCGCGGCGAGTCCGCTCTTGATGCCGGAGAGCAGCGAGGAGCGCAGAGTCCAGAGCGCCCACAGGCCCCCGAGCAGCATCGCGCCGACGCCGATGTAGCGCACCTTGCGCGTCCAGATGAGTCCGGCCGCGTCCTCGGCACTCACGCCCACCAGCGCGCTCGCAAGTCCCGGGTCGTGGTCGAAGAACCAGGTGTTGTAGATCGGGATGAAGAGCCACCACGCGATCAGGCCGCCCGCGACCATCACGAGGCCGATGTTGAGGCCGACGATGTAACCGACGCCAAGCAGCGCCGGCGACAGGTTGATGCCGAGGTAAGCGATCGTGCGCTTGCCGAGGTAGCCGGCCAGCGCGAACGATTCGGGGATCAGCCGCACCGCCGACATCAGGATCTTGAACACCGCGCCCGCGAGCGCCGCGAAGCCGAGCAAACGGGCGCCGCCGCTCGCGTCGCTCGAGGCGCGCAGGAGCTCAGCGGTCGCGACGCCCTCCGGGAACTGCAGGTCCTGGTCGATGATCAGCGTGCGCCTGAGCGGCACGGAGAAGAGGACGCCGAGCAGGCCGCCGAGACCGATGATCGTGAACACCCACCAGTAGTCGAAGTGGCTCCAGTGGCCGAGGATCACGAGCGCCGGCATCGTGAAAACGGTGCCGGCCGCGATCGAGGAGCCCGCCGAGGCACCGGTCGCCACGATGTTGTTCTCGAGAATGTTGCTGCGGCCCAGGAGTTTCAGCACTCCCATGGAGACGACGGCCGCCGGGATCGCGGTCGCGACGGTGAGCCCCGCGAAGAGTCCGAGGTAGGCGTTCGCGGCGGCGAGCACGACCGTGAGCAGGATCGACAGCAGGATCGCGCGCACGCTCAGTTGCGGTGAGTCGTTCATTCGTTGATTACTCCGGCGGGTCGTTAGCGGATTCCGCCCATCCACCGGCGGAACACCGGCGACAACAACATCATCACGACGCCGGCGCCGATGCCGTACAGCGCCATGTTGAGGAACTCACCCGGCATGGTCTCGACGGCGCTGCCAATCCGGCCGCCGATCAGGCCCGCGGCGAGGTTGCCCATCGCGGTGCCGAGGAACCACATGCCCATCATCTGGCTGACGTAGCGCGGTGGCGCGAGCTTCGTGACGTTCGAGAGCCCGATGGGGCTCAGGCAGAGCTCGCCGCAGCAATGGAAGAGGTAGGTCATCAGCAGCCACTGCGGGCCGACCTTCCCGCCGTCCGCAATGATGATGCGCGCGGCGAAGATCAGCACCGCGAAGCCGACGCCGAGGAGCGCGAGGCCGATGCCGAACTTGAGCGGCGCGGAAGGGTCGAGGTTGCGCCGGCCGAGCGCGATCCAGAGCCACGCGAAGAAGGGTGCGAGCAGGATCACATAGGCGGAGGGCACCGACTGGTACCACGCGGCCGGATGCTCGCCGTTCGCGAAGAAACTGCCGAAGAGCGAGCGATCGGTGAGGTCGCGGCAGAAGAGATTGAGCGTGCTGCCGGCCTGCTCGTAGCCCGCGAAGAAGAGCGCGCCGCACAGAAAAAAGACCATGATCACCCAGACGCGCTTGCGCTGCGTCGCATCGAGGCCGCCGAACAGGAGCACGCCGCCGAAGAACGCGACCGCGAGGGAGACCATGAACGTGAACGACCATTTCGCGAGGTCGCCGGCCGAGGCCTCGATGCGTCCGGTTGCGATCGTCGCGACCGCGACCACCATCAGGATCGCGGCCCCTAGCACGATCCAGGCGTTGCGCTTGCGCTCCGCGACGGAAGTGCCCTTCGGTTCGACGCCGATGTCGCCGAGCCAGCGGCCGGCGTACGAGTACCAGACGATGCCGATGAGCATCGCGGCACCGGCCGTGAAGAACCCCCAGCGGTAGCCGAGCGTCTCGCCGATGCCGCCGGCGAGCACGGCGCCGACGGTCGCGCCGAGATTGATGCCCATGTAGAAGAGTGAGAAGGCGGCATCGCGGCGCGCGCCCGGCTGGTCGTGGTAGAGCTCGCCGACCATCGCGCTCGCGTTCGGCTTCAGCATGCCCGTGCCGATCGCGACGATCATGAGCCCGAAATAGAAGAGGAGCGCGGTGCCGGGCACCGCCAGCAGGAAGTTGCCGGCCGAGATCAGGATGCCGCCGACGATCACGCAGCGGCGCTGGCCAAGCAGCCGGTCCGCGATCCAGCCGCCCGGCACGGACATCAGGTACGCCGAGCTCGTGTAGAGGCCGTAGACCGCGCCCGCGGTCGCGGCGCTGAGTCCGAGCCCACCGTGCTGCGCGGCCAGAGTCACGAAGAGGACCAGCTGGGCCCTTAGGCCGTAGTAGCTGAAGCGCTCGAAGAACTCGGTGCCGTAGAGGGTGGCGAGTCCGCGCGGATGACCGAAGAACGTACGGGCCGGCGGGCTCATCGCGGACATGCGTCGGTCACCCCGGGCCTATTGCAAGGCCTTCAAAAGTTGCCGGAGTGTGACGGATGTTGCGGCGCAGTAGCAACGCGCCGCCGGGTTATGTCTCGGCTTCGTTCTCGCGCGCCCGGGCCTCGAGCTTGGATTTGGCGAGGATGCGGGCCATCACGATGCCGATCTCGAAGAGGGCATACATCGGCAGCGCCATCGACAGCATCGAGAAGACGTCCGGCGGGACGATGATCGCGGCCTGGATACAGACGCCGAGCAGCACGTAGCCGCGATTGCTGGTCAGGCTACCGAGCTTCACGAGTCCGGTCCAAACGAGCAGCACGATCGCGACCGGGATCTCGAACGCGAGGCCGAAGGCGAGGAACATCACCAGCACGAAATCGAGGTACTGGTTGATGTCCGTCATCATCTGCACGCCCGGAGGCGCGGTCGCGGTGAAGAACGCGAACATGAGCGGAAAGACCACGAAGTACGCGAACGCGATTCCGCCGTAGAACAGAATCACGCTCGATATCAAAAGCGGCGTCGCGAAGCGCTTCTCGTGCTTGTAGAGCCCGGGCGCGATGAATGACCAGACCTGGTAGAGCACGTACGGCATCGCGATCACGAGCGCGATGTAGAGCGCGAGCTTGAAGGGCGTCATCAGCGGGCCCATCACGCTGATCGAGATCATCGCGCCGCCCTTCGGCAGCACCTTCATCAGCGGTTGGGCGACGAACTCGAACAGCTGGTTCGCGAAATAAAGGCACGGCGCCGCGACGATCGCGACCGCGATCGATGCGCGCACGAGCCGCGTGCGCAGCTCCAGGAGGTGGGAAATCAGCGTGCCTTCGGCGAGCGACTCGCGGCCGCCTTCGGGCTCAGTGGTGGCCATCGGTGGTCGGTTGCGGCGTCACGGACGGGGCCGGCGCCGCGGGCGGGGTCGGCGCGTAGGCGGGTGGGCTCATGCTCGGGTGGGCGGTGCCACTCGTCTTCGGTGCGTCCGGATCCGCGGCTACCGGATCGGGAGGTAGCGCGACCGGCGCGGAAGGTTGCGCCACGGGGGACGCTTCGGGTGGCGCAGGCGTCACGGGCGGCGGAGTGGTCGCGCGCGACTGTTCGCGGCGGACTTCCTCGAGTTGGACTTCCTGGTCGAGCTGAGCGCGCAGCTGGCGCGCCATCGCTCGCGCGCGCCCGACCCAGCGGCCGACGTCGGCGGCGAGCTTCGGCAGTTTCTCCGGACCCAGCACGACAAGCGCGATGAGCAGGATCACCAGTATTTCGCCGGAGCCCACCTCGACGATCGCTTGTTATTCAGTGCCGGGCAGAACGCCCGTCAGACGTTCGATTTCTGCTCGGGCTTCGCGCCCTGCTTGTCGGTCGCAGCGAAATCCGCGTCCTGGCCGCTGATCTGCTTGACCGGCTGCTTCGGGTCGGCGCCCGCGGCCGTTTCGCCCGCGTTCATCGACTTTTTGAATTCGCCGATCGCCGCGCCCAGGTCGCCACCGATCGTCCGGAGCTTCTTCGTGCCAAAGATGACCAGTGCGATCACCAGGATCACCAGCAGCTCTCGAATGCCCAAACTACCCATTTGCGTCTCCAGGTGCCCGCGAAACCGGGGTTGTTGATCATAACTCAAAGGCCCGGGGGCCAGATCGTGAGCTATCCCACTGTCTGAGCGATTGGCTGCCCCGAGGTTCCCGGCGCGATCTGCAGCCAGAACGTCACCGGCCCGTCGTTCACGAGTTCCACCGCCATGTGCGCGCCGAAACGACCGGTCGCCACTGTCGCGACACGGCGACGAACGGCCACCACGAAGTGCTCGTACAGGCGCTCGCCCTCGTCCGGTGGCGCGGCCGTCTGAAATCCCGGCCGCGTTCCCTTCTTCGTGTCCGCCGCGAGCGTGAACTGCGGCACGATCAGGATGGAACCCCCGGTATCGAGCAGGCTCCGGTTCATTCGACCGTTCTCGTCCTCAAAGATTCGGTAGGTGAGCACCCGTTCTTCGAGGCGACCGGACTCTGCCTCCGAATCGCCCCGTTCGACCCCGAGCAGCAGGAGCAGCCCGGGCCCGATCTCCCCGACAACCTCCCCGGCGACCGCGACGGAGGCGCGGCTGACGCGCTGCAACAGGCCGATCATGGTCGTTCCCCCTGCGGACAGAGGGTGAGCATGCCAGCCCACGGGTGCAGGGAGCGATCGAGACGTGTGGAACACTACTTATCCACGGATTGGCGCCGAGAAGTAGACGACCTAATCCACATAGAATGAAAAACTGGCCTACGTGAGTTACTATGCCCCACAAATATCAAATTTTAGAATAAGTGGATATTTAATAAACATTACTGACCAACATTGCCAACAGGTGAAAAAATCATGTCCAGTTTTGCCAGATATCCGACGAAAAGTGGGGCAGACAGGCGCCTGATTCGCCGCAGAGCCCCCGTCTTCCCGCCGTCGCACGACGAACCGAGCCACTCTCGCACCCGGGCCCGCGATGAAACGACGCCCCCGGGCGTCAAAGCGAACCCCTGCCCCTGCTTCCTCGACTAACCTGTGACGATGGTCGCTGCCGTCTCCCGCACGTTCCCCGTCGCCCCCGCGACAACCCGTCCGTTCGGGCGCGTTGCGCTCGGGCGCGAGGCCGCGTTCTGGTTGCTGCAGACCCTCGGCTGGTCCGCGTATTTCATCGCCAACTATTTCGTCGCCCTCTTCTGGCAGGGCGACGGCGATGCGGAGAAGTTCGCCGGCTACTTCCACGTCGTGATCGGCGCCGCCGTCAGCGGCTTCATCCTGTCCTCGCTGCTGCGCTATGCCTATCGCGAAGTGCGCGATCGCCGGCCCGCGATCGTCATTCCGACGATCCTGGTGCTCGTCTACGTGGCGGCGCTCCTCTGGCGCCTCGAGATCGATCTCGGCTACGTCATCTCGATGCACGAGTGGGGCGCGCTGCAGGAGAGCTGGGCGCGGATCTACGCCGATGCGCTCATCTCGACGTACCTGCTGCTGTGCTGGTCGGCGCTCTACCTCGGCATCTACTACTACGAGGCCGCACAGCGCGAGCGCGAGGCAACGCTGCGAGCAACGGCGCTTGCGCAGGAGACGCAGGTCAAGATGCTGCGTTATCAGCTCAACCCGCACTTCCTCTTCAACACGCTGAACGCGATCTCGACGCTTATTCTCGACAAGGACAACAACACCGCCAACCAGGCGGTGACGCGGCTCTCCGCGTTCCTGAGACACACGCTCGACCAGGATCCGATGAAGAAGGTCACGCTCAAGCAGGAGCTCGAGGCGCTCGATCTGTATCTCGGCATAGAAAAGCTGCGCTTCGGTCCGCGCTTGAGGCTCGACCTCTCGATCGACCCCGGCGCCCAGGAGGCGCTCGTGCCGTCGCTCCTGCTGCAGCCGCTCGTCGAGAACGCGCTCAAGTACGCCATCGCGCCGTCCGAGACCGGCGGCACGCTGCACATTGGCGCGCGCCTGATCGGCCAGCGCCTGCTGCTGCACGTCGCCGACGACGGCCCGGGCGTCCCGAGCGGTGTCACGATCGGCGAGGGTCGGGGCGTGGGCCTTCGCAACACCCGCGAGCGCCTGGCCGTGCTGTACGGCGATCGCGCCCGCTTCGCGAGCCACAACACGGACCCCGGCCTTCGCATCGACATCGAATTCCCGGCGGAGATTGCCCTGTGAAGCGCATACGGACGCTGCTGGTCGATGACGAACGGCTCGCGCGGCGCGGCCTCGAGCTCAGGCTCGCGGCGGCGCCCGATGTCGAGATCGTCGGTGAGTGCGAGAACGGCCGCGAGGCGATCGAGCAGGCGCTCGAGCTCGAGCCCGATCTCATGTTCCTCGACATCCAGATGCCGGGCCTGTCGGGCTTCGACGTGCTCGCGCGACTGCCGCAGGACTCGATGCCCGTCGTGATCTTCGTGACCGCGTTCGACCGCTACGCGATCGATGCCTTCGAGGCGCGGGCGCTCGACTATCTCCTCAAGCCCGTCGAGGACACCAGGCTCGAACACGCGCTCGGCCGCGTGCGCGAGTACCTCAGCGAGCGCGCTGCGCTCGAGCAGCGCGACCGCATGCTCGGGCTCCTCGCCGACGTGCAGGGTGCGGGCGAGCTCGAGCCCGAGATGCTGCTCGCGCGCTTCACGGCGCCTGCGAGCCGCTTCCCTGAAGTGATCGCGATCCGCACCGGTCGCGAGGTCATCAGGCTCAAGAGTGCCGAGATCGACTGGATCGACGCCGCCGGCGACTACATGTGCGTGCACGCCGGCTCGCAGACGCATGTGCTGCGCGGCACGATGAAGGACCTCGAGGCGTCGCTCGACCCGGCCGCGTTCCAGCGCATCCATCGCTCGGCCATCGTGAACCTGAAGCGCGTCAAGAAGCTCCGGCCGCATGCGAACGGCGAGTATTTCCTGACGCTGGAGGGTGGCCAGGAGCTCAAGCTGTCGCGCACCCACCGTGACAAGGTGGAACTCCTTCTCTACGGCGGCGAGCGCTCGACGGCCTGAGCGCGCCTGGCGGCGCGCCTGATAAAGTGCGCGTTCAAGAGCCGCGCTGCCCGCCAGGTGATCCCAATGGCCGTGATCCGCGAGAGCGACCTGATCGACAGCGTCGCCGATGCCCTCCAATACATCTCCTACTACCACTCGCCCGACTTCATCGCGGCAATGGGTCGCGCCTACGACGCCGAAAGGAGTCCCGCCGCGCGCGATGCGATCGCGCAGATCCTGACCAACTCGCGCATGTGCGCCGAGGGACACCGGCCGATCTGCCAGGACACCGGCATCGTCGTCGCCTTCGTCAAGGTCGGCATGAACGTGCGCTGGGACGCGAAGCGCTCGCTCGAGGAAATGATCAACGAAGGCGTGCGCCGTGCCTACCTCGATCCCGGCAATCGGCTGCGCGCCTCGATCGTCGCCGACCCCGCGGGGAAGCGTGGCAACACGCGCGACAACACGCCGGCGGTGATCCACGTCGAGCTCGTGCCGGGCGAGGGCGTCGACGTCACGGTTGCGGCCAAGGGCGGCGGCAGCGAGAACAAGTCCATGTTCGCGATGCTGAACCCGTCGGACTCCGTCGCCGACTGGGTACTCGAGATGGTGCCGGAGATGGGCGCCGGCTGGTGTCCGCCCGGCATGCTCGGCGTTGGCATCGGCGGCAGCGCCGAGAAGGCGCTCTTGCTCGCCAAGGAATCGCTGATGGAGACGATCGACATGCCGACCTTGAAGGCGCGCGGACCCAAGTCGCGCCTCGAGGAACTGCGCATCGAAATCTTCGATCGGGTCAACGCGCTCGGCATCGGCGCACAGGGCCTCGGCGGGCTCACCACCGTGCTCGACGTCAAGGTCCGCGACTACCCGACGCACGCGGCCTCGCTCCCGGTCGCGGTGATCCCGAACTGCGCCGCCACGCGGCACGTGCACTTCCACCTCGATGGCACGGGACCGGCGCGCCTCGAGCCGCCCGACCTCGCGACCTGGCCGAAAGTGGCCTGGGCACCCGATGCGGGGGTCCGCCGCGTCAACCTCGACGGCCTGACGCGGGCCGAGGTCGCGGCCTGGAAGCCGGGTGAGCGGCTGCTTCTCTCGGGCAAGTTCCTGACCGGACGCGATGCGGCCCACAAGCGCATCTGTGCACTCCTCGACGCGGGCCAGCCGCTGCCGGAGGGTCTGTCGTTCAAGGATCGCGTGATCTATTACGTCGGCCCCGTCGATGCCGTCGGCGCGGAGGCGGTCGGGCCTGCGGGCCCGACGACGGCGAATCGCATGGACCGCTTCACCGAGACGATGCTCGACAAGGCCGGACTCATTGCCATGGTCGGCAAGGCCGAGCGTGGGCCGGAGGCGATCGAGGTGATCAGGCGCCACAAGAGCGCGTACCTGATCGCGGTCGGCGGCGCGGCCTATCTCGTATCGAAGGCGATCCGCTCGAGTCGCGTGATCGCCTTTCCAGAACTCGGCATGGAGGCGGTGTACGAGTTCGACGTCAAGGACATGCCGGTCACCGTCGCAGTCGACTCAACCGGCGAGTCGGTGCACGAGACGGGTCCCCGCCACTGGCAGGCGGCGATCGGCGGCATTCCGGTGCGCATCGACGGCTGAGCGGTAGCCGATAGCGCTGCTAGTGGCGCCAGAACGCCGGGGTGAAGAGCACCACCAGCGTGAACACCTCGAGGCGACCGACCAGCATCGCCACCACGCAGACCCACTTCGCGGCCTCGGGTACGTTCTTGAACGTGCTCGCGACCTCGCCAAGTCCCGGGCCCGCGTTGTTGATGCACGCGGCGACCGCCGACCACGCCGACACGAGATCGAGGCCCGCGGCCATCACGAACAGCATCATCAGCGCGAAGAGCACCAGGTAGATCGCGAAGAATCCGGTCACTGCGGCGAGGATCCGGCCCGGCACGACCTTGTCCGCGAACTTGACCGGCAGCGCCGCGCTCGGATGCACGAGCCGCATGAGCTCGCGCTGCGCCTGCATCAGCACGAGCTGCCAGCGGATCACCTTCATGCCGCCAGCCGTCGAGCCCGCGCAGCCGCCGACGAACGTGAGGAGCACGAGCAGCGCCGGCAGCATGCCGGGCCACACCGAGAACGGCGTCGCGACGAAACCAGTCGTCGTCACCATCGAGACGACCTCGAACGCGCCCTGGCGAAGTGCCTCCACCGGGGATGCGACGACGCCCGTGACCAGGAGGTAGCCGGTGACGAGCACGATCAGCGCGAGTACGAAATAGAAGTAAGCGCGGAACTGCGGGTCGCCGAAGTACGCGGCCGAGTCCTTGCTCCGCCAGATGAGGAAGTGCAGCGCGAAGTTTGTGGCGCCCAGGAACATGAACAGCATCGCGACGCTGTCGATGGCGATCGAGTGGAAGTGGGCGAGGCCGGCGTCGTAAGGCGAGAAGCCGCCGGTCGAGACGGTCGAGAACGCGTGGGCGAGCGCATCGAACCAGTCCATGCCGGCAACCGCGTAGCCGATCACGCACAGCACCGTGAGGCCCACGTACACGCTGCCGAGCGCGCGCGCGGTCTGCGTGATGCGCGGCGTCAGCTTCTCGTCCTTCACCGGGCCCGGCGCCTCGGCCTTGTAGAGCTGCATGCCGCCGATGCCGAGCACCGGAAAGAGCGCAACCGCGAGCACGATCACGCCGAGGCCGCCCAGCCACTGCAGCTCCTGGCGGTACCAGAGCACCGACTTCGGCAAGTGATCGAGGCCCACGAGCACCGTCGCGCTCGTCGTCGTGAGTCCCGCCACCGACTCGAACACGGCGTCCGTGAAGCCGAGGCGCGGCAGGTCGCCCAAGAGGAGGGGCGTCGCGCCCGCGACCCCGAGCACCGCCCAGAAGAGCGCGACAACCAGGAAGCCATCGCGGAGCCGCAAGTCGCGCTCGACGCGATGCACCGGCAGCCACACGAGCGTGCCGACCGCGAGCAGGATTACGAAGGCGAGTGCGAACGGCTGCCACTGGCCGTCGTCGTAGACGATCGAAACGACGATGGGCGGCAGCATCGTCAGACTGAACATCGTCACGACCAAACCGAGAATCCGCTGGACCACCGACAACTGCATGCGTGGGCGGCCGTGCTAGATGAACGAGACGCCGGCCTGGAACAGCTTCTCGACCGCCTCGACGTGGC
>CAYNCY010000003.1:0-28131 GCA_964395195.1 uncultured Steroidobacteraceae bacterium | reverse complement strand
GATTAGCTCTGCAAAACTGAAGCGCATGGCCGCGCCATTGGCCGCGCCGAACTTGGCATCGTTCCACCAGACGTGGAGCGGCAGGCACACGCGCTCGTGCGCCCACGCGGCTCCGAGCTCGTCCGGGGTGACCGCGACCGGCGCGACACTGCACGCCGGCTTCGCCTGCACCCAGCCGAAGCCGGTCTTCATCTCGATCGGCGCGAGCGTGCGCAGCGACCAGTCGTTGATCTGCACGATGAGCTTGATGTGCCCCGCTGCGCCGGCGACCGAGACGCCCATTGGGACTTCGTCGGTGATGACGCCGAACTCGCCCTCGAAATCGATTCCGTCGGCCTCCGACGGCAGCACCACGTCGTCGGTGCCACCCAGGAACTCGTGCGACATTCCCTGGTACATGAGCGGTCGGTCGGACTGCGGGTTCTCGATGTGGAAGACCCTGGCCATCAGGTCGCCGTGGGACTGGAACGCCGAGCCGTCGAGCCACTGGTAGCTGCGCGGCAGGGGCGCAGCGGCGGCTGCCGCGTTGAAGGGGACGGCTCCCTCGGCGAGGCCGGCCGCAAGACTGCTCGCGCGTGCCCGCAGTGTCGGTCCGGCGAGCGTCCACGCATCGAGTGCGGACTGGAGCGTCGGGTAAAGGCCACCGACCGGTACCGCAAGCTTGCCGTCGGGCGACAGCACCGCGAGACGGCCGTCGGGAGAGTCGGATCTGAGTGTCACGAGTCTCATCGCGGATTCTCCTTCGGTTCCGCCGGCACTTCAGTTGCCATCGGAAATCAACGTACCGCCGTCAACCACGAGCGTCTGGCCGGTGACGAACGCCGCGCCCGGCGAGGCGAGGAAGAGCGCGGCCGCTGCGACTTCCGACGGCTCGCCGATGCGTCGCAGTGGCGTCAATCCGAGACGGCGCTCGGTCGCGACGGGATCCTTGAGGATCGCGCCAGCCCAGGAGGTTGCGATCAAGCCCGGCGCCAGCGCGTTGGCGCGCACATTCGAGGGACCCCACTCGACCGCGAGATTGCGGGCGAGCTGCGCAAGCGCCGCCTTCGTGAGCGCGTAGAGCCCGAGCGAGCGGTTGCCTCGGAGTCCCGCGATGCTCGAGGTCACGACGATAGATCCGTCGCGCCGCGCGGCCATGCCGGGCGCGACCAGCGCGGCGAGGTGCGCGGCGTGGCGCAGGTTGACGGCGAACGCGGCATCCCAGGCATCGTCGTCGGCGCTCCCGAGGGACCCCGCGTGCGGAACGATGCCCGCATTGGCGATGAGCACGTCGATCCGCCCGAACTCGCCAGTGGCGCGGGTGACGATCGCCGTCAATGCCGGCCGGTCGCGGACATCGCACGGCAGCGCGAGGGCACGCCTGCCGCTCCGTCTCAGCTCCTCCGCCAGCGCCTCGCAACCGGGCGCATCGTCACTCGTGATCACGAGCGTTGCGCCCGCGGCCGCGAAGGCCCTCGCCATGGCCCGACCGATGCCGCCGGTCGCCCCGGTCAGGAGCACCACCTTCCCGGCGAGACCGAAGTAGTCATCGAGCGTCGGGGGAGTCACGCCGCAGCTCCATAGCCGGCATCGCGAAGCGCACGCTCGACGAGGGACTCGAGGTCGCCGTCGTGACGAAATCCCAGCGCATCCGCCGTCGCCGTCGTGAGCGGTGGCAGGCGACCGAACTGCGCCTCGAGCGCCTCGTCCCGCTCGAAGCGGATCGAAAGAGGGTCCGCACGGGTCTTTTGCGCAACCACCTGAGCGAGCGCCCCCATGGTGGCGCGCAACGCCGGCAGCGTGAATGCCCGCCGGGGAATCGAGTCGCCACGAGCGGTGCGGGCGGCATGGAGAAGATTCTCGACCGCGCGCGACGCCGACATGATCCAGACGGTCGCATCCGGCCCCGTCGGAACGACGATCGGCCGCCCCGCGGCGCAGGCGTGAAAGAGCTCGCTCATGAACGCCGACTTCATGCTGGCATCGCCCGGCGGGCGCGCGAGCAGTCCCGGCAGCCGCACGGCGAGTCCGTCGAGCAGGCCGCGGCGCGACAGGTCCTGAATCTGCGTCTCGACCATCAGCTTGTGGGCGCCGTAGGTCATCGTCGGCAGCGTCGGCGTCTGATCGTCGATCGCGGGTGGCAGGGGCTCACCGAAAACCGCAATCGTGCTCGCCTGGACGAAGCGGACGGGTCGGGTTCGCCCGGCCACCTGCTCGAGCATCGCGAGCGACAGGTCGAGGTTGACGCGGCGCGACGCGGCATGGTCGCGCTCCGCCGCGCCGCCCGGCACTGCCGCGAGGTGAATGACCGTGTCGGCGCGCTCGAGCGCCCGCGCGAGTTCGGGTGAGCGGGCGTCAAGGTCCGCGCTGATCGTCGCCACGCGCGGATCGGCACCCGCACCCATAACGCGGTCGATCCACGTGAACCGAGCATCCGGGTCGCTGGTCGTCGCGAGCAGCCGGGCGCAGAGGATGCGCCCGACGAATCCCGCGGCTCCGGTGACGAGGACGTTCATCGCGGTTGGCCGAGTCGCTCGGCTAGGCGAGACCGTCGGTGAACTTGCCGTCGATCAGGATGAACGCGATCCGGCAGTTGCGGCCCGAGCGATTGGCCCAGCCGTGGTTGGTACCGCGCTGGATCACGACATCGCCGGCGTGCACGGTGGTCTCGCCGACATCGAGAATCAGCGTGATCTCCCCTTCCAGCACGATGCCGTAGTCGATCGACTCGGTACGGTGCATGTACGGGTGGCGACTGGAAGTGCCCGCGTGCGTCGAGACACTCGCCGCACCGATCTCGGCGAAGTGCGCGCGCGCGGTCTCGGCGTCGATGTTCTGCATCTCCGCGGTTTCCGGCGGGATATCCATGATCCGGATCCGCGTGCCACCGGTCGGCGGCTTGAGCGTCAAATGATCCTCCGGCGGTTCACCGCTCGCGCGGTCGATCAGGACCGGTGTCTGCCGCGTATTCCAGACCTCATAGAAGGTCGGTCCGTCGCCCGAGAGAACCTTGACCCGGTCGGGCGGCGCGTCCGACTGGATGACGGCCCGCCCGGCGGCGTCGTGGCCGGTAATGACGCGGCGAAAAGCTTTCGGCATGCCAATCTCCCCCGAAGAAACGCGGCCTCAGGCCGCCTTAGCCGGTGTGCGTCCCGAACGTCTCGGCAATCCAGTCGGCGATGTAGGTGCGTCCGTAGGACATGTTATCGACGCTGACGTGCTCGACACCGCCCGTGTGCGCATCGAACAGCTTGAGCTCGCGCTTGGGACTGTTGATGAGCTGATCGAACGTCTGGTGCGCGTACGCGACCGGTATCTGCCGGTCGTTCGACCCGTGGGTGACGAGGAACGGCACCCGGATTCGGTCGAGCACGCCGTTCAAATGGACGCGCGAGGCGATGTTCATGAAGTCATCCATGTCCTTCGCGCCGAACACCCACTGCACGTGCTCCCAGTAGTGGGGCACCGGCCGGTCGCCCTCGCGGGACTGGCGACGCACCTGCACCTCGCCCCAGTTGTGGTTGGCGCCCCAGACCGCGCCGAGCGCGAAGCGTGGCTCGAAGGCGACCGCGCGCGGCGTGTAATAGCCGCCGAGCGAGACCCCGGCCATGCCGATCCGCTTCGGGTCGATGTCGCTGCGTGTCTCCAGGTAGTCGACGACCTTCGAGGCCCACCGCTCCGTGTCGAACGTCGCCGTCAGACTGTGGGCGCGGAGCGCCTCCCCGGTCCCCGGCTGGTCGATGTGCAGCGTCGAGACGCCGCGCCGCAAGAGCTCCCGACCGAGTCCGGACCAGTAGAGCATCTCCTTGGAGCTGTCGAGACCGTTCACGAACACGATCACGGGCGCCCGACCGCCGTCTTTCGCCGCGTTCACGAGGAAACCCGGAATCACGCCGCCGAGATACGGGAGTTCCACGCGCTCGTAGTTCTCACCGCCCAATGCCATGGCTCGGCGGAACGCGTCCTGGCCCTTGCGGAAGACGAGCTTGCGCGGTTCGAAGCCGTGCGCCTGCATGCGCTCCGCGGTCTGGTAGTAGAGCGAGGCGCGGTTGAGCTTGACGCCCGCCGAGTAGCGCCGACCCTTGGCCTCGTCGTCCGCCGCGAGCGAGACCAGCTTGTCGGCCATCGCGACCCAGCTCTTGAAGAACTCCGCGGTGCCCGCGTCCTCACCCCGTGTCGCGGCATCGCGCAGCGGCCGGCACATCTCGTCGATTTCGCCGATCTGCGCGCCCGACTCGATCGCGATGTCGACCGACAGGTTCCAGACGTAGTTGTTGGGGAAGTACTCGAACACGGCGCGCTACCCCGCCCGCTGGGCCGGTGCCGGCTTCTTGCGGAAGGGCTCGAGCGACTTGCCGAGCGGGTCGAATGTCATGTCCCAGTTCGCGTTGTCGGTGCGGAAGAAGCCCGGAATATGGTGCGCCCACAGAAGCGCACCGAACTTCCAGTCCCACGCACGCGGCACCCAGTTGTCATCGAGATAATCCGTGTCGGCGTGGTACTCGGCCTCGCCGCCGTTCGGGTTGTCGATGTAGTAGTAGATCGCCGAGGAGATGCGGTGCCTCGAGAGGCCGCCTGAGCTGTTCGTCGACTTGTTGATCCAGCCCCTCTCCGTCATCTGGTTGGCCCCCAGCATCACCTCGTCGATGTCCTCGAGTCCGAAGGCCGTGTGCATGTAGCCATTCTTGCCGGGCGTCATCGGCAGATCCGCGTTCACCCAGAAAATGCTGTGGTGCTCGTTCGTGCCATCGGCGCGCGCGAACACGCCCAGTCCCTTGCTGTGATCGGCGAGCCGAAAGCCCAGCCGTTCACGGTAGAAGTCGAACGAGCCGACATAGTCCTTCGAGAAGAACACGACGTGGTTGATGGTCTTCGGGCGCGCGCGCTGCCGCCATTTGCGATGCTGGTTGAGGCGCTGGATGCAGCCCGGCGCGTTGACCGGATCCGGCTGCGAAACGACCGCTCGTTTCTGCCAGACCCTGAAGCCAATCGGCTGGCCGTCATCCGCGCAGCAGTGCGCCGTGCCGTCGGCATCGCGCTTCACCGTCCGATCGCGCGACAGGTCCGCCACCAGCGCCTCGAGACTCTCGGGCGTGTCGACGCCCCAGATCGTCTCGCGGATCCCCGGCCACTCGAAGTACTGCGGCGGCAGGCGCGCATCGCTGCGGTGGCGGACCGTGACCCGCGAACCGGAGGCCACCTGAAACACGGATTCCGTCGCCTCACGGCGAACGGGCTCGAGCCCGAAGTCGTTCCAGAACCGCGTGCAGAGATCGAGATCGTCCACACCAAAGATGATTTCAGCGACGCCCAGTATTGCCATGTCGAGGCTCCGAGTAGTTTGTGGCCCGCGTCGTCCGCGGTCAGATTGCCTGTCGCAACGCGAGTTCCGACTCCGCCATGAGCGCCTTGAGGCGCGCGGGGTCGGCGTGGGTCAGCTCCATTTCGCCGATGCGTACCGAGTTTTCGACGACCATGCGGCAGCGCTCCCAGCGGCGGTTCTCGAAGCGCGCGAACGCGGCGCCGACATCGGGTCCCCGCTCCAGTTCCTCGCTCAGGATGAGCGCATCCTCGACCGCGATGCCGGCGCCCGAGGCGAGGTGCGGCGTCGTCGCGTGCACCGCATCGCCAATCAGGATGAGACGCCCCTTGTGCCAGGGCTGCGGCAACAGGATGGCTTCGAGCGGCCGCGCGATGATCGGCGAGTCGGGGCCGAGCGCATCGCGAAGTGCGCCGATCGTGCCCGAGAACGGCGCCATGAGTTCCTTCAATCGCAGCCACTGGGTTGCAGCGTCGATTCGCACCTTCTCTCGCTCGGGTTGCAGCAGGAACATGTACATCTGCGTGGCCGAGATCGGGACGACGCCCGCCGTGACGGTGCCGGCCATGTAGAAATGACACTGCTCGATCTCGCGCGGCCGCTCGGCGAGCAGCCGCCAGCAGTACTGTCCCGTGTAGCGCGGGGGGTTGGCGGCGGGGAAGAGGAGCGAGCGGACCGCCGAGAACGCGCCATCCGCACCGACGATCAGCGCGTAGTCACGGCTCTCGCCGTCGCTCGTCTTCGCACTCACACCGTCGCGCGTCTCCGACCACGCCGTCAGCGACACGCCAAGCCGGACGTCCGTCCCGACGGCGCGGGTTCGCGCGGACAGGACCGAATGGAGCTCGGGCCGGAGGATCCCGCCGTGCGTCGGCAGACCCGGTTCGATCGGCTCGATCGTCTGCTCCGCAACCACGTGCCCGTTCGGCGCGCAGATGCGCACGCCCTTGGAGCTGCCATAGCCACGGGCATTGAGTTCGTCGTAGACGCCAAGTCGCTTGAAGGCGCGGTAGGTCGGGGCCGTGATGCTGATGCCGGCGCCGTACACGCGCCACTCGGGATCCACCTCGACGAGATCGACCTTCCAGCCGAGCTCGCCGAGGCGGATCGCCAGCGACATGCCGGCGATGCCACCGCCCACGACCAGTACTCTCTTATTCATTGCGCCCAAGCCCCCTCGGGTGCGGGACGCCGGAGTCGCGCCCTCGCCTGATCCGATCCTAGGCTTGCGAGAGGAATCCGAGAAATCGATTATTCAGATGATGTTCCATCGGTTCCACGGATACTAGTCGACGGACTGCGCCTCGCGCGCGATTCGCTCCCGCATCCATTGGACGCCGGCGTCGGCGGTCCGCACCTGATGGTGCTGGATCATTTCGCGCAATGGCCGGATCTCGAACGGCATCGGCAGTACGACGAGCGGCAGGGAGCGCGCGTAGATGGCAGCGAGTCGCCGGTGCATCACGCTGACCCGCCGCGTGCCGACCAGCATCTTCGGGACCGAGGTGAACGACGGCGCGATCATCTCGACGCGCCGGGAGCGGTTCAGCTTCGCGATCTCATCCTCGGCGAACGCCGTTGATCGACTCTGCGCGAATCGCACCACGACGTGGCCGAGCTCGAAGAAGGCATCCGCGGTCAACGGCCGCGCGAGCTCCTCGTTGCCCTGCCAACCGACGACGACGTACTGCTCCTCGTAGAGGAGGTGCGCCGGATGCTCGCGGGAGATGTAGGGCTCCGGCGTGATCAAGAGATCAACCTCGCCCGTCTCGAGCGTCGCCGCCGGATCATCGAGCGGTGGCACGATCTCGACCACGACGTGCGGCGCATCGGCCGCGAGCGCCACGACCACGCGATTCAGAACGACTTCCGTCATGTAGTCCGAGGCGTGCACGACGAAGGAGCGACGCGAGGTGGCCGGATCAAAGCGCATGCCGGCGCCGACCGTCGCCTCGATCTGCAGCATCAACTGGTGCAGCGGACCCGACAGTCCCTCCGCCGCCGCCGTCAGCACCATCCGCCGGCCGAGCGGCACGAGGAGCTCGTCCTGGAAGTGCTCCCGCAGGCGCGCGAGCGCACCGCTCATCGCGGATTGGCTGAGAAAGACCTTGCGCGCGGCCGCCGACACGTTGCGCTCGAGGAGGAGCGCATCGAGCGCGATCAAGAGGTTGAGGTCAAGGCCCTTAAACCGCACGCGCATCCCTCGATTGCGGGACCCGAGCCGGCATCGCCGCGTTCATGGCATGCGCTCGCCGCGCGATGCCTCGAGGATCCGGTACCACTCCTCGCGCGTCAGCTCCACTCGATACGCCTCGGCCGCCTCCCGGATGCGGTCGGGATTCTGGCTGCCCACCAGGGGGATCGCGCGCGTCGGGTGCGCCATGATCCACGCGTACGCGACGGCCGCGCGCACGACGCCGGCCCGGGCCGCGACGGCATCGAGCGCGGTGGCCACCGCCGTCGTTCGCGCATCGACCGTCGCTCCGGGGGCGGCCGTGCCGAGCCGGCCCTGCCCAAGCGGCGACCAGGCCAGGACCGCGAATCCGCGTCGCATCGCGACATCGAGCACGCCGTCGGTCAGCGGCTCGATCGCTAGCGCCGAAAACTCGGGTTGCACCGTGGCAAGATCGAAGGGCAGGTGTGCGCAGAGCGCATCGATCTGGGCCGCGGAGTAGTTGGAGACGCCGACCGCCCGGATCTTGCCGGCCGCCTTGAGTCGCCCGAATGCGGCGGCGACCTCGCCAGGATGGGCAAGGAGGTCCGGGCGATGCACCTGGAAAAGATCGATGCACTCGATTCCGAGCCGGCGCAGTGACGCCTCGCAGGCGGCGATCAGGTAGGCGGTTGTCGAGTTGTAGGGTACCGGCGGCGTGATACCGGCCTTCGTCGCGATCACCATGCGATCGCGAAGCGACGGATCCTGGCGCAACACCTCGCCCAGCAGCGCCTCCGCGCCGCCGAATCCGGCCGGGCTCCCGAAGCCGTAGATGTCGGCCGTGTCGAACAACGTGCAGCCGATGTCGAGGGCCGCCTCGATGCGCGCGCGTGCGGTCACGGGATCCGCACCCGCGAAGCGCCACATGCCCCAGCCGAGCGGCGCGACGCCGAGGCCGCTGGTCCCGAGCGGAATGCGGGTCGACGCCGTGAGTCCGTTGATCATGACGCCGACTCTAGCCCGGATTGGTCGCGACGGGCGTACGCGATGCCCGGGAGCCCGAACTCAGCCGAGTCGCGCATCGAGCCACTCGATCCAGTGCCGGACGGGGATCGACGTCCCGGCCGACAGGTGCGCGATGCAGCCGATGTTGGCAGACAGGATGACCTCGGGCGCCGGCGCCTCGAGGGCGGCGAGCTTGCGGTCGCGAAGCTGCTTGGACAACTCGGCTTGCAGCAGCGAGTACGTGCCGGCCGAGCCGCAGCACAGGTGCGAATCGGCAACGGAGCGAACCTCGACGCCGAGCGATTGCAGCAGCCCCTCGACGACCCCGGGCAGGTGCTGGCCGTGCTGCAACGTGCACGGCGCGTGCACGACGAGCCGCTCCGCCGCCCGCGCCGGCAGCTTCGTCGCGAGAATCCCGACGTTCGCCCGCACGACCTCGCTCACGTCGCGCGTGAGCGCGCTGACGCGCGCCGCCTTCTTCGCGTAGTGAGGATCCTCCCGCAGCAGGTGCCCGTACTCCTTGATCATCACGCCGCAGCCGCTCGCGGTGCTCACGATCGCCTCTGCGCCGGCCTCGATCACCGGCCACCAGGCGTCGATGTTGCGCCGTGCCTCCTCGAGTGCCGCCGCGGCGGCGCCCAGGTGCTGTCGCAGCGCCCCGCAGCACCCGCCCGCGGGCGTCGGCCGGATCACTTCAATTCCGATCCGCTCGAGCACGCGCGCCGCCGCGCGATCGATGCCGGGCGCCATCGCGCGCTGCACGCAGCCCGCAGGAAAAAGTACGCGACGGGCGTGACGCGTAGTCGGCCACGGACCAGTCGGCCGGCGCGGCAACAGCTTCGCGCGTAGCCCGGCCGGCAGCAGTCCGCGGACGGACTGTCCGATCCGGTAGAGCGGCGCAAAGAACGGCCCCGTCAGCCCCGCCCGCAGCAGCGCGCGTCCGAGGCGCGCGCCGGGCTCTCGCGGCACCCGCTCCTCAACCACGGCTCGACCGATGTCGAGCAACCGCCCGTAGGTGACCCCGGACGGGCAGGCCGTCTCGCATGCGCGGCAGGTCAGGCAGCGATCGAGGTGCAATTGCGTCTTCGTGGTGACATCGGCGCCTTCCAGCGCCTGCTTGATCAGGTAAATCCGCCCGCGCGGCCCGTCGAGCTCATCGCCCAATAGCAGGTAGGTCGGGCACGTCGCGGTGCAGAATCCGCAGTGGACGCACGAACGCAGGATCGATTCGGCTTCGCGCCCCCGTGGTGTCGCGCGCACGTCGTCAGGCAGGTTCGTCTGCATGCATCCGCCCAGGGTTGAAGATTCCGGCCGGGTCGAATTCCGCCTTGATTCGCGATTCGATACGCGCGACCGCTGCCGTCCGCGGCGTGAACACCGGCACGCCCGCGCGCGCGCCGCGGAAGAAAGTCGCGTGTCCGCCGAGCGCGGACGCGCGCGCGCGGACCTCGGCCGGCGTCGCCGTCGTCGACAGCCACCGAAGCGCCCCGCCCCATTCGATAAACTGCACACCTGCCAGTGCGAGCGGCGGGGCGGAGCCCGGCAGCGAGAGCCGCCACCACTCGCGCGAAGCGCCAAAGACCGGCAACGTCTGCTCGCGGACCTCGAGCCAGAACGCCGCTGCCGCGGAGGCATCGAGCCGCTCGCCGCCCGCCGCGAGACTCGAGGCGGTGACGGCGCCGGTCGCGCCCGAGAACCGGACACTCAAGCAGCCGTCGTGCCAGGCGCTCGCCGACACCGGCCAGCCGCGCCGAACCCACGCCGCGCAGGTCGCCGCCGCCTCGACTTCTGCCATTGCGAGTCGCACGGTCACCTCAAGCGCCGGAACCGGCGCAACGCGCAGCGAAAGTTCCAGCAGCACGCCAAGCGTACCGAGCGATCCCGCGAGCAGCCGCGATACATCGTAGCCCGCCACGTTCTTGATGACGGTGCCACCAAAGGACAGCACCTGGCCGCGTCCGTCGAGCAGCTTCGTACCAAGCAACGAGTCGCGGATGGCTCCCGATGCGACGCCGACCGCGGCGCGCCGCGGCCCGGCAAGGCCCGCCGCGACGCAGCCGCCGAGCGTCGCGAATTCTCCGAAGTGCGGTGGCTCGAACCCCAGCATCTGGCCGCGCTCGCCGAGCATCGTCTCGATCTCGGCGAGCGGCGTGCCGCCGCGCGCCGTGACCACAAGTTCGCTCGGCTCATAGGCGACGACCCCCGAGTGCGGACGCGGGTCGAGGAGCTCGCCGCGCGGCGCATGCCCGTAGAAGTCCTTGGTGCCGCCGGCCCGGATATTGAGCGGCCGCCGTGCCTCTGCGGCTTCGCGAACCTGCTCGATGAGGCGCACGACCGTCGCGGCCGGCGGGGCGGCGGTGACGCTCACAGCCGCGGCAGCTCCGCAAACGGGAGGCGCCCGCCGTGCACGTGCTGCCGGCCGTATTCCGCGCAGCGGTGCAGGCTCGGGATCGCCTTGCCGGGATTGAGGAGCCCGCGAGGATCGAACGCGCGCCGGACGCCCAGAAAGGCCTCGCGCGTCGCAGCATCGAACTGCTCGCACACCTGATCGAGCTTTTCGATGCCAACGCCGTGCTCGCCCGTCACGGTCCCGCCGACGGCGACGCAGAGCCTCAGGATCGCCGCGCCGAAGGCCTCGGCGCGTGAGACGGAATCCGCGTCGTTGGCGTCGAACAGGATGAGCGGGTGCAGATTGCCGTCGCCTGCGTGGAAGACGTTCGGGCAGCGCAGTCCGTAGGTAACTTCCATCTCGCGGATCGCATTGAGTACCCGACCGAGCTGGCGCCGCGGAATGGTGCCGTCCATGCAGTAGTAGTCGGGCGAGACCCGGCCGGCGGCCGGAAATGCATTTTTCCGCCCCGCCCAGAAGCGCAGCCGTTCGGCCTCGCTCGCCGCGAGCGTGATGCGGGTCGCGCCAGCGGCCTTGAGTACGTTCGTGATGCGGGCGATTTCATCGGCCACCTCGGCGGCGTCGCCGTCGGACTCGCAGAGCAGGATCTCCGCCGCGTCGAGATCGTAGCCCGCGTGAACGAACGGTTCGACCATGCGGGTCGCCGCCTGGTCCATCATTTCGAGCGCCGCGGGAATGATGCCGGCCCCGATTACGGCCGCGACCGCTTCGCCCGCGACATCGACGTTGTTGAAGCTCGCCATGAGGCACTGCGCGACGGCGGGACGCGGCAGCAGCCGCACCAGAACCTCCGTCACGACCAACAGCATGCCTTCACTGCCGAGCACGAGGCTGAGGAGATCGAGGCCGGGGCTGTCGAGCGCCGCGGATCCGAAAGTGACGTCCTCGCCCGCCATCGTGATGCCGCGAATGGCGAGGACGTTGTGGAGCGTCACGCCGTACTTGAGGCAGTGAACGCCACCGGAGTTCTCCGCGACGTTGCCACCGATCGTGCAAGCCACCTGGCTCGAGGGATCCGGCGCATAGAAGAGGCCGTGTGCGGCAGCGGCCTCGGAAATGGCGAGGTTCCTCACCCCCGGTTCGACGCGCGCGATGCGGGCGATGGGATCGAGCTCGAGAACGCGGTTGAGCTTCGCGAGTGACAGGAGCACGCCCGCGTTGTGCGGCAACGCGCCGCCCGAGAGGCCGGTTCCCGCTCCCCGCGCAACGACCGGCACGCCGAGCTCACCGCAGACCCGCAGCACCTCCGCGACTTCGGCAGCGTTCGACGGCAGCACCACGATCATCGGCGCCTGACGGTAGAGCGTGAGCGCGTCACACTCGTACGGGCGGGTGTCCTCGTCCGCCGCGAGGATGGCGCTCGCTGGCAGCACGCGCGCCAAGGCGCGCGCCGCACGCGCGCGTAGCTCCGGATCGATGGGGCCGGTGCCTTCCAGCGGCATGGACATCGAATTCGCTCGTCACTGCGACCAGGGCGAGCAGTGTGCCCGGATCGCCCCCGAACGTCGACCGCGCGACCGGCGCCGTCAGTTGAAGTCGAGACCCACGTAGTTCTCGGCGAACGCCGTCGACGCGGCAGGCGATCCGGCGAGGTACTCGAGCTCGGCAACCTGCAGGCGGTGCGCAAAGCTGTCGTCGGAGAAGCGGTGCATGAGCGTCGTGAACCACCACGAGAAGCGCGTCGCCGCCCACACGCGGGCCAGCGCTCGCGCGGAGTACTCCTCGAGGAGACGATCGCTTCCGCGCCGGTAGTGCTCGATCAGAGCCTCGTACAGGACGCGGACGTCGGCGGCTGCCAGATTCAGGCCCTTGGCACCGGTCGGCGGCACGATGTGGGCGGCATCGCCGACGAGGACCAGCCGTCCGTACCGCATCGGCTCCACGACGAAGCTGCGCAGCGGCGCGATGCTCTTCTCGAGCGACGGCCCGGTGGCCAGGCGGCGGGCGTGATCGGCGGGCAGGCGCCGGCGAAGCTCCTCCCAGAAGCGCTCGTCCGACCAGTCCTCGACTCGATCTTCGGGCGTGCATTGGAGGTAATAGCGGCTTCGGGTCCGAGAACGCATGCTGCAGAGTGCGAAGCCGCGCTCGTGATTGGCGTAGATGAGCTCATCCGCCACCGGCGGCACGTCGGCGAGCACGCCGAGCCAGCCGAATGGATAGACGCGCTCGTGGGTCTGGAAGGCGCCCGCCGGTACGCTCTGACGGCAGATACCGTGGAAGCCATCGCAGCCGGCGATGAAATCGCACTCGATCGACTCGCGCCGGCCGCCGTGGGTGAACTCGACCCGCGGCCGCAGCCCGTTGATGTCCGTGAGCGCGACGTCCTCGCATTCGTATAGAACCGTCCCGCCCGCCGCCGCCCGGGCCTCGCCCAGATCGCGCGTAATCTCGGTCTGGCCGTAGACCGTCATCGGATGGCCGCTCAGGGCCTTGAGGTCGATGCGATGCACCCGCCCGGCGAAGGCGAGTTCGACGCCATCGTGCACAAGGCCCTCGCGGCGCAACCGCGCACCGACCCCGGCTTCCTCCAACAGCTCGACCGTCCCCCGCTCGAGGAGACCCGCACGAATGCGGCCTTCGACGTACGCGCGCGAGCGGCGCTCGACGACCACGCTCTCGATTCCATTGCGCTGCAGCAGCTGGGACAGCAGGAGGCCGGATGGGCCTGCACCGACGATGGCCACCTGCGTCCGAGCCATGGGAGTCCTCCGGGCGATCAGGCACTCACACTAGCAACCGGCGCACGGGCGGCAATGGACGCGGACCGCAGGAATTTGTACTTTTCGATCCATGGGCCTGAACGCACGCCGCAAGCCGAAATCAGCCGACCGTGTCCCGGCGTTCTTTCTGTACGGCGAGGCCCTGCGCCCGCCGGACGAGCGCACCGTGCACGTGGAGACGATCGAGGCACGGAGCCGCCTGCACGACTGGCACATCCGCCCCCACCGCCATCGCGACCTTCACCAGGTACTGATCGTCTGGCGAGGACGGATCGACGTGCAGCTCGACGGTGACCGGAACGCGCTGTCCGGCCCCGCTCTCGTCATCGTGCCGCCGGGCACGGTGCATGCCTTTCGGTTCGCGCGGGATACTGACGGCCTCGTCGTGACCTTCGCACCGGAACTCGCCCGCGAGGTGCTGCACACCTCGAGCGGACTCATCGAGATGCTCGACAAGCCCACCGTCACGTCGATGCGGGCGCGGCAGATCGGCACGACCGACACCCGCGCGCTCGGCGCGATGCTGCTGCGCGAGTTCGCCCGCTCCGCCCTCGGCCGCGAAAGCTCGCTGTGCGGGCTGCTCGGCGCGCTGCTCACGCAGACACTCAGACTCTCGCACGGCGCAACCGCTCATCCCCCGACCGCGGCCCATCGCGCGCGCGAGCTCGTTGGACGCTTCCGGCAGGTGCTCGAGCAACGCTACCGGGAGCACGTGGGCGTTGCCGCGTACGCACGGTTGCTCGGCTGCACCGAGGGAGCGCTGCGCAAGGCCTGCCTCGCGGTTTCGGACCTGTCGCCCATCGAGGTCGTGCACTCGCGAGTCCTGATCGAGGCGGAGCGCCAGCTGCGCTACACGGGCCAGACGGTGACGCAAATCGCCTACTTCCTCGGCTACGAGGATCCGGCGTATTTCAGCCGGTTCTTCACGCGCCGCATGGGCGTCACGCCGCGCGCGTTTCGAGGCCGGCCCGGGCCCTAGCGGGCAGCGCGCGACGGCGCGCGGCGCCCGTGCGTCGGCGGGCTCACCACGCGCCGCGCCACACCCCGCAGTGCCTCGAGCAGGCTCGTCTGTTCGGCCGTCGGGCGCCAGTTCTTGCGCACGGTCAATCCGATCGTGCGCACGACCCTGCCCGCGGGATGCGGGAGCGCCACGAGCAGGCCGGATTCAATTTCCTGGCGGACCTGATATTCCGAGAGCAGCATGATCCGGTCGCTGCCCGCCAGGAGCTCCCGCGAGGCGACCAACGAATTGCACTCGATCGGATTTGCAGGAACCGGGACGCCGGCCCCCTCGAACAGGTCATTGAACTGGCGGCGCAGCGGCGACCCCGCGCGCGGCGCGACCCACGGAAACGTCGCGAGCGAGCGTCCGGCCGCACGGCCGCGCCGCGTGAGCGGATGGCCCGCACGCACGATCAGCGCGAGCGGGTCCTCGAAGAGCGGCTCCTCGAGCACACCGTCCGCGGCCGGGCCGCGCAAGGCGCCGATCAGGACATCGGCCTGACCGACCCGGAGCGCCGCCAAAAGACTCTCGTACGCGCCGTCGAGAATCGATACCGCGTGCGCCGGGTGTTTCGAGATGAATTCGAGCACGGCGGCCGGAACGAGGGAACTGCGCGCCAGCGGCATGGCGCCGATCACGCTGCGCCCGCCGCCGCCGCCGCGCATCGCAGCGAGTTCCGCGCGCGCCTGCGCCAACTCCGTGAACGCGAGCTGCGCCTGGGTCGCCAGGCGTTGCCCCTCGCGGGTCGGCTGGACACCGAAGCTCGTCTGCTCGAACAACGGCGCGCCGAGCCGCCGTTCGAGCGTGCGGGCCGCCCGGTGCAGCGTCGGCACGGCGAGGTTCATCGCCCGCGCGGCTCGACCGAACTGACCGTGCTCGACGACTGCGATGAGCGCTTCGAGCTGGGCAACCGACAATGGCGCGTCCTGGCGGAGTCCGGCCGGCCGGCCGCGCCGGGTCTCGGCGACACCGTCGCGAACCAGTTCGAGCGCCCGCGCGACCCGGATCTCGACCGTCGCGCCTGCCGGCGTCAGCGCCATCCCCGACCCGGTGCGCTCGAACAGCGTTGCGTCGAAATGGCGTTCCGTCGCCGCCACCGCCTGGGTCGCCGCCGGCTGCGAGACGAATACCGCGCGCGCGGCGGCGCTGACGCTGCCGCGCCGGGCGACCTCGCGAAAGATCCTGAGGTGGCGGAGGTTCAGGGACATGCGTTAGCAATGTCTTATACCCCCGCCGAATTTGCAATTGGCGCGCGAACGCCGGGAGCATCACAATCAGCCCATCCAGCCATGCTGTCCTGCACTACCGGGAGCGCATCGTGAACGTCGTATTCAGAAATACCCCGCGGGCACCGCGCGAGGCGCTCGACGGGCTGGCCGCATTCGGTGTCGCAACCGTCCACGAAGCGCAGGGTCGCACGGGGCTCCTCGCCCCGAGTCTGCGGCCCATCTACGCCGGCGCACGCATCGTCGGCTCTGCCGTGACGGTCAGTGTCGCCCCGTGTGACAACTGGATGATCCATGTCGCGGTCGAGCAGTGCGCGGCCGGCGACATTCTCGTCGTCGCGCCGACCTCCTACTCCGACGCCGGCTACTTCGGCGAACTGCTCGGAAGTTCCCTGCATGCGCGCGGCGTCCGCGGCCTCGTCATCGACGCGGGAGTCCGCGACGTGCGCGAGCTCACCGAGCTCGGATTCCCGGTCTGGTCGAAGGCGGTCTCGGCCCAGGGGACCGTCAAGGAAACCCTCGGCAGCGTCAACGTCCCGGTGGTCTGCGGTGGCGCCCTGATACATCCGGGCGATGTGATCGTCGCCGACGACGACGGCGTCTGCGTCGTCCCAAGACGTGCCGCCGCAGCGCTCGTCGCGCAGTGTGCCGCGCGCGAGGACAAGGAAGCGAAGGTGCGCGCGCGCCTCAAGGCCGGCGAGCTCGGGCTCGACATCTATGGCATGCGGGAGCGTCTTACCGAGCGTGGGCTCGTCTACCGCGATGCGGCCGCCGACGAGTAGCCCGGGTGCAGCGCGCGATTCCCTGCATGCTGATGCGCGGCGGCACGTCGAAGGGCCTCTATTTTCACGTTCGCGACCTGCCGGCCGAGCGCGTCGCACGCGATCGGGTCCTGCTCGCGGCGATGGGCTCGCCGGACCCGCGACAGATCGATGGCGTCGGCGGAGCCCACCCGCTGACGAGCAAGGTCGCGGTGATCGGTCCTGCGACGCGCGCCGATGCGGACGTCGACTACCTCTTTCTGCAGGTCGTCGTGGACAAGGCGGAGGTCAGCGACGCCCAGAACTGCGGCAACATCCTCGCCGGCGTCGGTCCGTGGGCGATCGAGAACGGCCTCGTCAAGGCCGTCGCCGGCACCACTTCGGTGCGGATTCACATGGTCAACACGGCGACGCTCGCCGTTGCGCACGTCCCAACTCCGGGCGGTGTGGTCGAATACGAAGGCACGGCCCGTATTGACGGGGTGCCGGGTACCGCCGCACCGATTCCGATCGACTTCCTCGACGTCGCAGGCTCGAGCTGCGGCGCGCTCTTCCCAACGGGTGCGGTCGTCGATCGCATCGACGGGGTGGACGTCACCTGCATCGACAACGGCATGCCGGTCGTGATCCTCGCCGCGGCGGATTTCGGCAAGGCGGGCGATGAGACGCCCGAGGCGCTGGAATCCGACCCGGTGCTCAAGGCGCGGCTCGAGAAAATTCGTCTGGCGCTCGGACCCCGCATGAACCTGGGGGACGTCACGAAGAAAACGGTGCCGAAAATGACGCTGGTGTCCCCGGCGCGCCAGGGCGGCGACCTTTCGACCCGCACGTTCATCCCGCATCGGGTACACGAGGCCATCGGGGTTCTCGGGGCCGTCAGCGTCGCAACCGCCATCGTCGTCCCGGGCTCGGTCGCCGCCCGCCTGGCCGGCGCGGCCGCGACCGGAAATTCCGGAACGCGCTCCCTCGAAATCGAGCATCCCACCGGCTTCTTCACCGTCGAGATGGACGTCGTGGGTGCGGGCGCCGGGATTGAAGTGCGACGCTCGGCGCTCCTGCGCACGGCGCGGCTGCTCATGCGGGGCGAGGTCCTCGTGCCAGGGCATGCCTGGAGCAGCTCGTGAACGGAACGCCAGCCGTCTGCCTGATCGGGTTCGGCGAGGTGGGCCAGGTTCTCGCCGCGGACCTGGCCGCGCGCGGTGTTTCGACCTTGAGTGCGTGGGACCGACAATTCGCGGACGCGGCCAGCGCTCCGCGCCGCGCGGCTGCGCGGTCCGGTGTTCGCGTGGGGAGCGACGCCGCCGATGCGCTCAGCGGCGCCTTGGTCGCCATCTCCGCCGTCACCGCCTCGGAATGCGTGAGCGCGGCGCGCCAGTGTGCCCCCTCGCTCGCGCCGGGCACCTACTATCTCGACCTCAACTCGGTCGCGCCGGCCACCAAGCTCGAGGCGGCCGCGCTCATCGAGGCGGCCGGTGGCCGCTATGTCGAGGCCGCCGTGATGTCGCCGATCTCGCCCAAGCGGATCGCTGCCCCCATCCTCCTCGGCGGTCCCCGCGCCCGCGGTTTCCAGCCGCTGGCCGCGGGCCTCGGGTTCTCGGGGGCCGAGGTTTTCGCGGACGAGACGGGCCGGGCCTCCGCGGCCAAGATGTGCCGCAGCGTCATGATCAAGGGCATCGAGGCGCTCCTCACCGAGTCTCTGCTGTCGGCCCGCCATTACGGCGTGGAGCGCACCGTGCTCGAGTCGCTTGAAGGCATGCTGCCCGTGGGCGACTGGCAGGCGTTGTCGCGCTATATGATTTCGCGTTCGCTGCAGCACGGTACGCGCCGCGCCGAGGAAATGCGCGAGGTCGCGCGCACGGTCGAGGCCGCTGGCATCACGCCGTGGATGAGCCTTGCGTGCGCCGCGCGGCAGGACTGGGCCGCGGACTCTGGCCGCACGGCCAGCGTCGAGCCGCTCGAGGCCCTGCTCGATGCGGTGCTCAAAGCGCGCGTCAATGCACCGGGAGCCCCGCGATGCTGATCATCGACTGCCACGGTCACTACACGACCGCGCCGAAGAAGCTGCAGTCCTACCGCGACCAGCAACTCGCCCAGATCGCGGACGCCTCGCTCCCACCTGCCAAGCTCGGCTCGATCAGCGACGACGACATCCGCGAGACCATCGAGCTCAATCAACTGAAACTGCAGCGCGAGCGCGGCGCGGACCTGACGATCTTTTCGCCGCGTGCCTCCGCAATGGCACACCACGTCGGCGACGAGGCGATCTCGCAGGCATGGACGCGGACGAGCAACGATCTCATCCGGCGCGTCGTCGACCTCTACCCGACGAACTTCGCCGGTGTCTGCCAGCTTCCGCAGTCGCCGGGGGTGCCGATCGCAAACTCGATCGCTGAACTCACCCGGTGCGTCCAGGAGCTTGGTTTCATCGGCTGCAACTTGAATCCCGATCCCTCCGGCGGCCATTGGCGGTCACCGCCGCTGACCGACCGGCACTGGTACCCGTTCTACGAGAAGATGGTCGAACTTGACGTGCCGGCGATGATCCACGTGTCCTCGTCCTGCAACCCGAACTTCCACGCCACGGGCGCCCACTACATCAACGCGGACACGACGGCGTTCATGCAGCTCCTGGAAGGCGACCTGTTCGCCGACTTTCCGACGCTGCGCTTCATCATCCCGCACGGCGGCGGCGCAGTTCCCTATCACTGGGGCCGGTATCGCGGCCTCGCCGACATGCTGAAGCGGCCACCGCTCGCAACCCACGTCATGCGCAATGTCTTTTTCGATACCTGCGTCTACCATCAGCCGGGCATCGATCTCCTGGCCCGCGTGATTGACGTCGACAACATCCTGTTCGGGTCCGAGATGGTGGGTGCCGTGCGCGGTATCGACCCGGAAACGGGCCACTACTTCGACGACACGAAGCGCTACATCGACGCGCTCGATATCCCTTCAGCCGACAAGCAGCGGATATTCGAGGGGAACGCGCGTCGCGTGTTTCCGCGCCTCGACCGGATCCTCCGCGGACAGGGCCGATGAGCACGTTTCGAATGGATCCGGACTGGCTGCCGTTTCATCCGGAGCCGTCGAGGCCCGTGTTCCGGCTCCCGCCGGGCTCGGTCGATGCGCACTGTCACGTCTTCGGTCCGGGAGCCACGTTCCCGTTCGCACCGGAACGGAAGTACACGCCGTGCGATGCCTCCGCCGCGCAGCTCTTCGCGCTCCGCGACCTGCTCGGGTTCGAACGCAACGTCATCGTGCAGGCGACCTGCCACGGCGCGGACAACCGGGCGCTGGTCGATGCACTCGAGCGCGCCGGCGGCCGGGCGCGCGGTGTCGCCACGCTCCGGGAGGACGTGTCGGACGCCGAGCTCCGGGCGCTCGATGCGGCAGGCGTCAGGGGCGTGCGCTTCAACTTCGTGCGGCGCCTCGTCGACACGACGCCGCCCGCCACGCTCGCGCGGATCGCCGCACGGGTCGCGGAGCTTGGCTGGCACGTGGTCATCTACTTCGAGGCGGCGGACCTGCCGGATCTCTATGGCTTTTTCGCGTCGCTCCCGACGACGGTCGTGGTCGATCACATGGGGCGCCCCGACGTGACGAAGCCCGTCGATGGCCCGGAGTTCCAGCTCTTCCTGCAACTGCTGGAGGAGCGCACGAACATCTGGTCGAAGGTGACCTGCCCGGAGCGCCTCTCGAGGTCCGGCCCCCCGCTCTACACCGACGTCGTGCCGTTCGCGCGGCGGGTGGTCGAACGATTCCCGGACCGGGTGCTCTGGGGGACCGACTGGCCCCATCCCAATCTCAAGTCCCACATGCCGGATGACGGGAGGCTGGTCGACTTCATTCCGGCGATTGCCACGACTCCCGCGCTGCAACGGGCGCTTCTCGTGGACAATCCCCAGAGTCTCTACTGGGCGCGTTAGGAGACCTCACGTGGCGCTCGACAAGCCCTATTCGGACATACCCGGAACGACGATCTTCGACGCGGACCAGTCCCGGCGCGGCTACCACCTCAACATGTTCTGCATGTCGTTGATGAAGGCGGCGTCCCGGGCGCGCTTCAAGGCCAACGAACGCGCGTACCTCGACGAATGGCCGATGAGCGAGGAGCAGAAGGTGGCCGTGCTCGGACGCGACTACAACCGCATGATCGAACTCGGCGGGAACATCTATTTTCTCGCCAAGATCTTCGCGACCGACGGCAAGAGCTTCCAGCACGCGGCTGCGCTGATGACGGGCATGAGCCAGGAGGCCTATGCCCAGATGATGCTCGCGGGCGGCAGGTCACCAGACGGGAACCGCTACATCGGGGAGAAGTCCCGTGGCTAGGATCACCGCCGGCATAGCGGCCTCGCACGTCCCCGCGATCGGCGCGGCGCTCGACAACGGCAAGTCGCAGGATCCGTACTGGGCGCCGCTCTTCAAGGGCTTCGAGTTCTCGAAACGCTGGATGGCGGCGCACACGCCGGACGTTGTTCTCCTCGTCTACAACGACCACGCGACGGCCTTCAGCCTCGACCTGATCCCGACCTTCGCGATCGGCTGCGCCGACCGCTTCCAGCCCGCCGACGAGGGTTGGGGACCGCGCCCCGTGCCGGTCGTCGAGGGACATCCGGAACTTGCTGCGCACATTGCACAGTCGGTGATCCAGGCCGATTTCGACCTCACGATCGCGAACCGGATGGACGTCGACCACGGACTCACCGTGCCGCTGTCGCTGATGTTCGGCCAGCCCGCCGCGTGGCCCTGCCGGGTCATTCCGATCGCAGTCAACGTGGTGCAGTACCCGCCGCCCTCGGGAAACCGTTGCTTTCAGCTCGGCAAGGCGCTCAGGCAGGCCGTTGAGTCCTTCGACGCCGACCTCAACGTCCAGATCTGGGGCACCGGCGGCATGAGCCACCAGCTGCAGGGCCCGCGCGCGGGTCTCATCAACCAGGACTTCGACCGCCGCTTCCTCGACCGGCTGATCGGCGATCCCGCGGCGCTCGCAAAAATGCCGCACGTCGAATACCTGCGCGAGGCCGGATCCGAAGGCGTCGAGCTCGTCATGTGGCTCGTCATGCGCGGCGCTCTCGGTGAGGGCGTGCGCGAGGCGTACCGCTTCTACCACGTGCCCGCGTCGAACACGGCCGTCGGCCACCTCATCCTCGAGAACGAGCCCGCCCCGGGCTGAAGCGGAGTATTCGTCCATGAAGATCGTCCTGGCAGGCGCGGGCGCGTTCGGGCAGAAGCACCTCGACGCGATCCGGAAGATCGGTGGCATCGACGTCGTCTCGCTGGTCGGCCGCGACCTCGACGCGACGCGCTCGACCGCCGAAAAGTACGGAGTCGCCCACGCCACCACGAGCCTCACGGAGGCGCTCGCGCGCCCGGGCGTCACTGCGGCGATTCTCTGTACGCCGACCCAGATGCATGCAAGCCAGACGCTCGAGTGCCTGCGCGCCGGCAAGCACGTGCAGGTCGAGATCCCGCTTGCGGACACGCTCGCGGACGCCGAGGCCGTTGCCGCCGCGCAGCGAAGCTCGGGCCTCGTCTGCATGGTCGGCCACACCCGCCGCTTCAACCCCTCGCACCAGTGGATTCATCGGCGGATCGCCAGGGGCGAGATCCGGATCCAGCAGATGGACGTGCAGACGTATTTCTTCAGGCGAACCAACACGAACGCGCTCGGGCAGCCGCGCTCCTGGACGGATCATCTGCTTTGGCACCACGCGGCGCACACCGTCGACCTCTTCCGCTACCAGACTGGCGAGGACGTGCGGATCGCGCGTGCCGTCGAAGGTCCCCGTCACCCGACGCTCGGCATCGCGATGGACATGTCGGTGCAGCTGAAATCCTCCCGCGGCGCGCTCTGCACGCTCTCGCTGTCCTTCAACAACGACGGGCCACTCGGTACGTTCTTCCGCTACATCTGCGACAACGGCACGTACGTCGCGCGCTACGACGATCTCTTCAACGGCAAAGAAGAGAGGATCGACGTGTCGCAGGTCGATGTATCCACGAACGGCATCGAGCTCCAGGACCGCGAGTTCTTCGCCGCGATCCGCGAGGGCCGAGAGCCCAACTCGAGCGTCGCGCAGGTTCTGCCGTGCTACCGGACGCTGCACCAGCTCGAGTCTTCGGCCGCCAGCCTGCAGTAACAATTCGCGTCGCCCCTCCCGCCCGCGGCGCGCGCGAGCCATTCGCGCCCAGAGCCCGCGCCGGCGGAGCCGCCCGATCGAAGGCGGTTGAACCCGCCCCCGAACGTCGAAAGGCGCCTCAGAAATTCGGCGCCTCGTTCCTGCGCAGTGCTGCCTGTGGCCCATCCCAGGAGCAGTCGAGATCGTTGTTTGGGCGCCACTTGTGTGTACCGCGACATGTGATTAGACTCCCACTCTGCGGTACAGTAGCGCTGTATCACGATACGGACAGAAACGTGAGTTCACCGTAGATCGGTGCACGAGATTGGTCGCAGTGCAGCACGCCAAGGGGAGCCCGCCAGCAGCAGCACTGCGACGAGACAGAAGAATTTCTACATCGGCGCATAGCGCACGACGTCAACTGGCCATCATTTACTTTGGGGGTCGAGACCAGTGAACGCAAAGATTCGGAATGCCATCCTTTTGAGCTGCGCCGCAGCATTGCCGACCGTGGCGTGGGCGCAAACGGCGGCTCCTCCCGGCGAGGCTTCCGGCCAGCTGGAAGAAATCGTCATCACGGCGCAGAAGCGCACCGAGCGGCTGCAAGACGTACCGGTGTCCGCCGCCGTCGTCTCATCGGAGACGATCGCCGCCCACAACGTCACCGACATCTCGGACCTCAACAACATGGTCCCGTCGGTGAACCTGAACGGCAGCTACAACGGCCGCGTGCCGATGGGCATGCGCGGCATCTCGTCGGTCTCGAACGAGGGCACCGTCGGACTGTCGTCAGGCGTCGCGATCCTCGTCGACGGCGTTCCGGTGCCGTCCGACTCGGTCGATGGCAACCAGCTGGAAGACATCCAGTCAATCGAAGTCCTGAAGGGTCCCCAGGCCACCCTCGGCGGCCGCACGGCGGCCTCTGGCGTGATCAACATCGTCACCAAGGGCACGAGCAACGTCTGGACGGGCGATGTGAATGCCGTCGCGACGGATGACCAGGAATACCGCGCCAACGGACACATCGCGGGTCCGATATCGGACTTCGCGGAGTTCAGCTTGTCGGCGTACGACACGACGCTCGACCAGCCGGTCAAGAATCTCTACTTCGACCAGTACTCGAACCAGAAGATCTCGGGTGGCCGCGGCAAGGTGAAGTTCAAGTTCGGCGACGACTTCGACGTCACGCTGATGGCGCACTACAACAAGACGCAGACCACCGGCTTCAATTTCGCCTACACGTACATAACGCCCGGCACGACGCTCTTGGTCGGCCCCGGCGGTCCGCCCTTCCTCAGTGCCGGCGCGCTGCTGCCCGGCATCACGCCGAGCCTCGACAACACGAACTACTCGAGCCCCGTGCATTCGGGCGCGGACATCACCGACACCGATTTCTCGGCGGTCATCAACTACCGCCTGGGCGGCGGCTTCGCGCTGAGTTCGATCACGGCCTACCAGCACGAGAAGCAGGACAACGTCCAGGACCTGTTCGCGGTGAACGCGTACTTCTGGAACGAGCTGACGGGCGCGGGCACGCCGGGTAACCCGACGCCGCCTTTCAACAACATCCAGGAACAGCTCGAGGTCATCAAGCAGTTCAGCGAGGAGATCAAGCTGGTCTCGCCGGGCACGGACGCGTTCAACTACGTCGTCGGTGTGTTCTATTCCGACACCAAGGTGGACACGACCGAGACCCGCACCCTCCTGCCCGCGTTCAACAACACCCACGTGGTGCCGGACACGAAGACGACCGACATCTACGCACGCTCGACGTGGAAGTTCACGCCGTCGACGTCATTGGTGACCGGCCTTCGGTTCAACAACGACAAGATCGACTACACCGTCGACCAGGCATTGTTCACGGCGGCCTTCCCGCCGCCGGCCATCCAGGGCCCGATCTCCGACGCCGGCAGCCATTCGAGCTCGACGACGGTCGGCGACATCAGCATCCAGCAGCAGCTGGCCAAGGACTCGATGGTCTACGCGACGTATGCGCGCGGCTACTCGCCGGGCGCCTACAACACGACCCAGGCCATCATCGCGCCCGGCCTGCTCGGCCCCGGTACGGCTGGCTCGCCGCACCTCGCCTACGTGCCGAACGAGACGATCGATCACTTCGAGATCGGGACGAAGGGCACGTACCTCAACAACACGCTGTCGCTCAACGTCGCGATCTGGGACACGAAGTACAAGAACTTCCAGGTGCAGATCTTCGACACGAGCACGGGCTCGATCAATCCGCCGCTGATCCTGACGCCGGCCGGTGCCGCCGAGACCAAGGGTCTCGAGTTCGACCTGAACTGGGCGGCGACCTCGATGCTGCGCGTGAACTTCAACTACGCGTACGTCGATGCCAAGTTCACCGACTACACCGGCGCCCCCTGCTGGTACGGTCAGAACCTGGTGGATGCGAACTGCGCGCCGAGGGCGGCCGGGGCGGTCACGCCGCTCAATCCGCTCGTGCAGAACCTGTCGGGTGCGGTCATGCCGAACGCGCCGAAGAACAAGTTCGTGCTGGGCGCGCAGCAGCGCCTGCCGCTCGGCTCGAGCGACTACGAGCTGCTCCTGGGTGGCACGTACTCCTACACCTCGACGACGCAGATGCTGGCGGACCAGAATCCCCAGTCGATCCGTCCGTCTTTCGGGCTCCTGAATCTCAGCCTCGGCATCCGTCCGCTCTCGGGCAAGTTCTCGGTCACCGCGTTCGTCGACAACGTGCTCAACAAGCACTACGACGTCGACCTCGAGGACTTCTGGAGCTCGCCGTGGGGCTCGACGAACGTCGTGGTGGGCCAGCCGGCCCGCGACACCAATCGGTATGCCGGGCTTCGCGTGAGCGCCGGGTTCTGATGGATCGGAGGAGCCGCCGCCGGGCGGCTCCTCGTCTCGCGACAACCCGCCTCGGGATTCGGGGCGGAACCGCGGTAGATACTCCGGACGTGCCCCGCGCCGTGACGCTCCCGAGTCGCTCCCCTCCGGCTTCCCGCGCGGTCCTTCTGACCGCGACGTGTGTGTTCCAACTCTCTCTGCCTTGCGCAGCGACCGCCGCGGACAAGACTCCGGCAGCCGCGCACGCCGACCCGCTGCTGACAGCGTTCGTAACCCCTCCGAGATCCGCCCGACCGCGTGTCTGGTGGCACTGGCTGAGTGGAAATGTTAGCGAGGAGGGCATCCGGCTCGACCTCGAGTGGATGCATCGCATCGGCATCGGCGGGTTCCAGACCTTCGACGCGTCGATGGGGACACCGCCGGTGGTCCCGATCCGGCTCGCCTACATGACGGCGCCCTGGCAGCACGCATTTCGCTACGCCGTGTCACTCGCGAACCAACTCGGTCTCGAATCCGCAATCGCAGGCTCCCCCGGTTGGAGCGAATCGGGCGGTCCATGGGTCACGCCGCCGCAGGCGATGAAGAAGCTCGTCTGGAGCGAGCTGACGATCGCGGGTGGCCAGCACTTTCACGGGACTCTGCCACGGCCGCCCACGGTGTCCGGGCCCTATCAGGACCTGCGGCTCTTCGATTTCTCCGCGATCATCACGGGCCAGCGCCCGAGCGATCCGCCCGAGTACTACGCCGACAGCGTCGTCGTCGCGGCCCGGCTCCCGGACGGCAGCGCGCACGGTGATGCCATCCCGGTTCGCGCCTCGTCCAATCGCGGCCCGGTCAGTCGCGAAGCGATATCGGACGGGCGCCTCGCGACACGGGTGTCGCTCCCGGTCGCGCCCGTCGGCGAGAGCACGTGGATCGAATTCGAATTTTCAGCCCCCGAAACAGTCCGCTCGATCACCTACTCGAGCGGTGACCCGGTCGTTCCGTTCGGTCTCCTTGGGCCGCCGCAGCCGCCACCCGATCTCGAGGCGAGCGAGGATGGCCGTGCCTTTCGCACGATCCTGACGCTGCCCGACGATGGCGCCCCGGCACACACGGTTTCGCTCCCGGCAACCACGGCGCGGTTCTTCCGGCTGACGTTCCAGTCGAAGCCGATCGCACCGCCCCAGCCTGGCAAGATCGATTTCTCGGGTCTGCCGATGCCGCCGCTCGGGCCGCGCACCGAACTCAACGTGGCCGAGTTCGTCCTGCACCGCGAGCCGCGCGTCAATCGCATCGAGGAGAAAGCCGGCTTCGAGACGCTCACCGACCTGTACCGTCAGGCGACCCCTCAGTCGGACGCCCCGTCCCTCGGCACCGCAGCGGTTCTGGATCTGACCTCGTCAGTCGGACCGGACGGAATCCTCGACTGGACGCCACCGGCCGGCGACTGGCTGGTGCTTCGCTTCGGCTACTCGCTCACGGGCGTCACCAACCACCCTGCCTCTCCGGAGGGCACGGGACTCGAGGTCGACAAGCTGAGCGGGTCGGCCGTCAAGGCGTACATGGAGCGCTATCTCGACAGCTACGCCGCGGCGCTCGGATCGCCGATCGGCGATCACGGGCTCCAATGCGTCATCAACGACAGCTGGGAAGCCGGTGGCGAGAACTGGACCGACGCGATGCTGACCGAGTTCGCTACACGACGTGGCTACGATCCGAAGCCGTGGATGCCGGTGCTCGCCGGGCGCGTGGTCGGGAGCGCCGCGGCGAGCGATGCGTTCCTCTGGGACTTTCGCCGCACGCTCGCGGACCTCGTGACCGAGAATCACTTCGACCAGATCAGCCGCCTGGTGCACGCGCGCGGTCTTTGCCACTACGGTGAATCCCACGAGATGGGCCGCGCCTTCATTGGCGATGGCATGGACGCCAAACGCACCAACGACATCCCGATGTCAGCGATGTGGACCCAACGGCCCGGCGTGAACGAGGAGCAGTTCGGCTATGCCGCGGACGTGCGCGAATCGGCGTCGGTCGCGCACCTCTACGGACAGAACCTCGTCGCCGCAGAGTCGCTGACCGCCGGAACGGCCCCCTACGGATGGAGCCCCGCACTCCTCAAGCCAACCGCCGACGAGGAGTTCCTCAACGGCGTCAACCGCATTGTCATTCACACGTCCGTGCACCAGCCGCTGACCGACCGGACGCCGGGGCTCTCGCTCGGCCCCTTCGGTCAATGGTTCACCCGCAATGAGACCTGGGCCGGGCTCGCAAAGCCGTGGATCGACTACCTGGCTCGCTGCTCCTCGCTCCTGCAGCAGGGCCACTACGTGGCCGACATCGCTTACCTGTACGGCGAGGATACGAACCTGACGGCACTCTTTGCCGATCACGCGCCCGCCATCCCGCGCGGTTACAGCTTCGACTACGTCAGCGCCGACGCTCTGCAGCACCGACTGACGGTCGATCGATCCGAACTCGTCACCGCGAGTGGCATGCGCTATCGCGTGCTCGTGCTCGATCCCTCCAGCCGATTCATGTCGCTCGCATCACTCAGGCGCATTGCCGAACTCGTGCGGACCGGAGCCACGGTCGTCGGATCCCGCCCCGTGGGCACGCCGA
>CAYNCY010000002.1:0-34485 GCA_964395195.1 uncultured Steroidobacteraceae bacterium | reverse complement strand
GTCCCGGCCCATCGCAAAGAGCACGCGCGCGACGCCGACCTGCATCGGCAGCGCGTTCGAAAAGCCGACGACCGTGACGTACGCCCAGGCGAGGGCGATCGCCGCCCAGGCGCCGATCGACCAGTCGGCGAGCTCGTAGACCGCCGCGGCGGGGTCCTTGATGCGGATGCCGGGCAGGAGGTTGCCGAGGATCCAGGTCACGAGCACGAAGAAGATCGCCGAGATCACGAGCACCGCGATGATCGCGCGGCCGACGACGCGCCGGTCGTTACCCTCGACTTCCTCGCTCAAAGTGGAGATCGCATCGAAGCCGAGGAACGACATGATGCAGATCGAGGTCGCGCTGAACACCTTGGCCGTCGAGAAGAGCGCGGGTGACCAGAGCGGTGCGAGCGTGAGGCCGCCGGTGCCGAAGCCGCGCTCGAGCGCGATCACGCAGTAGACGAGGAAGACGAGCAGGAGCACCGTCTGCAGTCCCACCGCAATGAAGTTCGCGCGAGTCGTGACGGTCACACCGAACCAGTTGACGAGCAGCGTGAACGCGCTCAGGAGCACGATGCCGGTGCCGCGGCCAAGCCCCGGCACGAGTTGCTCGAACGCAACCGCGATCAGCACGTACACGAACGCCGGGATCAGCAGGTAATCCAGCAGGATCATCCAGCCCGCCATGAAACCGGGGAATCGGCCGAGCGCGTGGCGCGCGAAGCCGTACACGGAGCCCGCCGAGGGAATCGCCTCGGTCATCACCGCGTAGCTCTTGGCGGTGAAGTACATGCAGACGGCCCCGAGTACGTAGGCGAGCACGATGAGGCCGTTCGAGCTCTGCCAGACGAAGCCGAGCGTGCTCAAGGGTGCACACGGCGCGATGTAGGCGAGCCCGTAGACGATGAGGTCCCAGTAGCTGAGCGAGCGCTTGAGCGCGACGGGTGCCGCGGCGGTCGAATCGGATGCACTCATCGGGTCGCTCCTCCGTCCGGCAGGCGTATCTCGGGAAAGACGCTCTGATAGAGCTCGAGCCGCGCCGCGGCAGCGTGGTGATAGGCAACCTCGAACGCGACCGAGTCCCGGTAGGGCGGCGCGACGATCTGCATGCTGGTCGGCACGCCATTGGAGCCCCGCCCGGTCGGCACCGCGAGCGTCGGGTAGCGGCTCAGCAGGTTGAAGGGCGGCGTGCCCACCCAGCCGAGGTAGCTGTCGACGGCGACTCCGTCGATGAGCACCTCGCGCTCCTGCGTGAGGTCAAGATCCGCCGGGATCGCCGTCGTGAACACCGTCGGGCAGAGAAGCGCGCGGTAGCCCTGCCCCCAGACCTTCGCCTCGAGCTCCTCGTGCAGGCGCGTCGCGAGCGCCGCCGCCTTCAGGATGGAGTTCGGGCGCCCGCGGAAGCGCGCGATCAGCCAGCGCAGGTACGGCGTCGCGCGCGGCAGTTGCGCGTCGCCCAGGCCATCGAGGTATTCATTGAAGAAGAGCCCGAAGATCGCCTCGATCAGCACCTCGGCGAGCTCGGCGTTGTCCCAGTTGAGCGCAACGGTCTCAACGCTGGCGCCGCGGCTGCGAAGCGCATCGGCGGCCGCCTCGAGGTTGGCGCGGATGTCGGGACACATCGTGCGACTGCCCGTCGTGAAGGCGAGCGCGAGCCGCGTGCCCGCGAGCTCGGGATACACGAACGGGAGCGGCTCGAAGGGCATGCCGACGTAGCTCGCCGGGTGCGGACCTGCGATCGCGTTCTGCATCAGCACGAGGTCATCGAAGGTCCGCGCGAGCGGGCCTTCGACCGCGAAGGAAAAGAGCTCCTCGCCCGGCGTCGGTGCGAGCCGCCCGAAGGGCGGCTTGAAGCCGTAGAGGCCCTGCAGGGCCGCGGGGATCCGGGTCGATCCCGCCATGTCGCTCCCGGTCGCGAGCGGAGTGAGGCCCGCGGCGAGCGCGGCGCCCGAGCCGCCGCTCGAGCCACCCGAGGTGAAGCGCGTGTTCCAGGGGTTGCGCGTCACGCCGTAGCGCTCGCTCAGCGTCTGGCCGATCACGCAGAACTCGGGCACGGTCGTCTGCAGGTGCGGATTCGCGCCCGCGGCGATCAGCTTGTCGACGATCGGGTGATTCTGGCTCGGGACCTCCTCGTGCAGCCACGAGCCGATCGTCCTGGGCCAGCCCGCGACCGCCGTCTCCTCCTTGATCGCGACGGGAATACCCTCGAGGACGCGCGGGTTGCCGCGCGCGTAGCGATCCTCCGACTCCCGCGCCCGCGCGATCGCCTCGGCCGCGTGGATCGTCGTGGTCGCGTTGATGAGACCGCCGTGCAGGGCCGTCGCGCGCTTGAGGAGCGCCTCGACGAGTTCGACCGGCGAGAGCGTCCGCGCGAGAAAGCGCTCGCGCGCCTCGCGCGCCGAGAGGTAGGCGAGCGGGTCGTTCACGAGGTCGACTTGGGACGACGGCGCGCGCGCGGGCGCCCGGGCACGCCGGGCGCGAGCCCCGCGTCGTCGATGGGCTTTCCCTCCCGGAACTCGAACGGGAGCACCCCCGCCCAGACCGGCCACTCGCGGTCGCGCGGCGGGTCGTCCGGGGGGCCGATACGCACCTTCGCGGAGGCGGCTTCGAGCGGCAAGGACAGCATCGTCGTCGCGCCGAGTTCCTTGCGCGAAACGGGCCGCAGGAGCGCCCAGCGACCGGGGAACAGCCGGTCGGTGAAGATCTCGAGGAGGCGCGTCTTCTCGGCGTCGTCGAGGACGGGCTCCGGCGTCCCGAAACACATCACGGAGCGGTAGTTGGCGCTGTGGTTGAACGCCGAGCGGGCCATCACCCAGCCGTCGATGAGCGTCGCGGTCAGGCAGACCTCCGCGCCCGTCTTCGTCGCCTTCAACATGCGGCTCGCGACGCTGCCGTGCCAGTACACTCTCTCGCCAATGCGCCAGTGGAGCGTCGGCGTGGCGACGGGGCGGCCGTCGATGAGGTGGGCGATGTGGCAGTGCGTGGCGGCGTCGAGGACTTCGTGGATGACCCGGCGGTCGTAGTGGGCGAGTTCCGGCACCCGACGGACGCGCGTGAAGGCGTTCCCCGGCCGGTGGCCGGCACTGTGTCGCTTGCTGACGCCCATGCTGATCGTCCCCTCCCTTGCCCTGACGAAGCGGCAGTATGCCGCGAGAGCGCGCTCGAAATCCTCTACCGCGACGACGACCTCGTCGCGATCGCAAAACCGAGCGGCCTCCTCGTGCACCGCACGCGACTCGATGCGTGGGAGACAGGATTCGCGGTGCAACGCTTGCGCGACCAGATCGGGCGTCCCGTCTTCCCCGCGCATCGCCTCGACAAGGCGACCTCGGGCGTCCTCCTCTTCGCCCTGTCCGAGCCCGTCCTCGCGACGCTGGCCGGCGCGTTCGAGCGGGGCCTCGTCAGGAAACGCTACCTCGCGATCGTTCGCGGCTGGCCGCCGGCGGCACTGACGATCGACCACCCGCTCGAGCGCCTCGCCGATCGCTACGACGACCGGCCGGCGCCGGCCGGCGCGCAGCCCGCGACGACGCACGTCAGGTGCCTGGCGACGGTCGAGCTGCCGGTGCGTGTCGATCGCTACCCGGTCAGCCGCTACGCGCTCGTCAGCCTCGAGCCCGCCACGGGTCGCCGCCATCAGCTGCGGCGCCACCTCAGGCACGCGGGCTTTCCGATCATCGGCGACACGACCTACGGGCAGGGACGACACAACCGCCTGTTCCGCGAGCGCTTCGCGAGCCATCGACTCCTCCTCGCGGCCGTGGCGCTCGAACTCTCCCACCCGACGCTCGGCACGCCGCTTCGCATCGAGGCTCCGCCCGCCGCCGACTTCGCCCGCGTCGCGGCGGCGCTCGGCTGGCCGGACCTCGGGCCGGGTGGCGACCCGGCCGGGCGCTGACCCGGGCCACCGCGCCGTGCGATCCTTGGGGTTGGAGGCACTGCGCGGGAGGTCGCGGCCGATGTACGAGTCCATCCACCACACGCTGGCGTCGCCCGCGGTCTTCGCACGGCGGCTCCTCGCCCATGCGGCGGCGTCGTTCGGGCTGATCGGCGGTTCGCTCGCGCTCGGCGTCGTCGGCTACCACGCCCTCGAGGACCTGCCGTGGATCGACGCGCTCCTCAATGCCTCGATGCTGATGGGCGGCATGGGCCCCGTTGATGCGCTCCACACGACGGCGGGCAAGCTGTTCGCCTCCGCCTACGCGCTCTACTGCGGCCTCCTCCTCCTCGTCGCCGCCGGCGTCCTCTTCGCGCCGATCCTGCACCGGCTCATGCACCGCTTCCACCTGGCGGCGGAGTCCGACTCGAAATGACGCGGGCGGCGATGCGTGCGCTACTCGTCGTGGCCGCCCTCGCGGCGCTCGGCGTCCTCGCGCCCGCCGCGCACGCAAAGGACCGCCCGAAGGTATGCCTCGTGCTCTCCGGCGGTGGCGCGCGCGGCATCCCGCACATCGGCGTCCTCAAGGTGCTCGAGGAACTGCGAGTGCCGGTCGACTGCATCGTCGGCACGAGCGCGGGCGCCATCATCGGCGGCGCCTACGCCTCCGGCGCCTCGCCCGCCGACATCGAGCGGATGATCGGCGGCGCCGACTGGAACCACCTGCTGACCGACCAGCCGGCGCGCTTCAGCCGCTCGGTCTACGCGAAGGACGTCGAGCGCTCGCGCATCGGCGGCGCGGAGGTGGGCCTGCGCGGCAGCGCATTCGCATTGCCGCGCGGCGTCGTGATCGGCCAGCACCTGCAGTTCTTCCTGCAGACGCTCGTGGCCCCGACGACGAGCGCGCATTTCGATGAGCTGCCGATTCCGTACCGGGCGCTCGCGACCGACTTCGAGAGCGGCCGCCTCGTCGTCCTCGACCACGGTGACCTCGCCGCGGCGATCCGCGCCAGCATGTCGGTGCCGGGCGCCTTCGCGCCGGTGGAGATCGACGGCGCGCTGCTGGTCGACGGTGGACTCGTCCGCAACCTTGGAATCGACGTCGCGCGCGAGCTCGGCGCCGAGGTCGTGATCGCGGTCAACGTCGGCTCGCCGCTGTTGCGCCGCTCCGAGCTCGTATCGCTGCTCGGCGCCGCCGAGCAGACGCTCAACATCCTGACCGAGCAGAACGTCGACGTCTCCCTCGCCGCGCTCGGGCCCGAGGACGTGCTGATCACCCCGGAGCTCGGCGCGTTGAGCTCGAGCGACTTCGTGCACGGCTCGGACTACATTCCTGCGGGTGAGCTCGCCGCGCGGCGCGCGAGCCGGGCGCTGGCGCCGCTCTCGGTCAGTGAAGCGGAGTACGCCGAGTGGCGGGCGCACCAGCGCCGTGCCCGCACCCCCACGCACTACGATCGCGTCGTCATTGACACGAGCGCGCTTGCGCGCGTGCCGCCGGAGTCCGTAAAAAAGCTCCTCGGCGGCGGTCCCGACCCCAAGAACCCGGATGCGGCGATCGATACGCTGCTCGGCACCGACGACTTCGAGTTCATTCAGGCGGAAGTACATCCCGGCGCCGACGGCACGACGCTGGTGCTGCGCCCGGTCGAGAAACCGTGGGGACCGAACTACCTGCGCGCGGGCGCGGTGCTCTCCGCGAACTTCGAGGGCGCGAGCGCGTTCACGCTGTACGCGGACTCGCGCCAGACGTGGCTCGACGCGGGCGGCCTCGAGTGGCGCAACCGCCTCAGCATCGGCCAGCTCGACTCGTTGCAGAGCGAACTCAGGCTCCCCTTCGACGCCGCCCGGCGCTTCTTCGTCGCGCCGCGCCTCCTCGCCTCCGAGGAGCTGATGGACCTCTACGTCGCGAATGACCCGCTCGAGTCGTACCGGCGGCGAAGCTTTCGGCTCGGCGTCGATCTCGGCGCGCGCTTCGGGAATCTGGGCGAGCTCACCGCCGGCATCGCCGGCGGCGCCACGGGCGTCGCCCGCACCCTCGGCCCCGCGATCGTGCCCGACACGCGCGGGCGCATCGGCGAGTGGCACGTGAAATGGGTGTTCGACGGCCTCGACAACCTTGACTTCCCGCGTCGCGGCTTCCTCCTCAGCGGCCAGGCCGAGTGGGCGCGCCGGTTCCTCGGCGGCGACACCGAATACGACCGCATCACGCTCGAGGCGCAGAAGGCCTTCGGCACCGAGCGCTCGAGCTTCCTGATCGCGGCTCGCTACCAGACGGCGCTCGGCACGGACCTGCCCTTCTACGAGCAGTTCACCGCCGGGGGCTTCCAGGACCTGTCGGGCTTGAGGCCCGATCAGGTGCTCTCCAACCGCATCGCCTTCCTGAGACTCGTCTATCGCTGGCGCATCGCCTCGTTCTCGGCGCTCCTGCCCGCGGTCTATGCCGGCATCTCGGCCGAGGGCGCGGGCATCGGCCCGCAGGCGGGCGGCGTGCGCTCGGGTCAGACGCGCGCGGGATCGCTCTTCCTGTCGGGCGACTCGGCGCTCGGCCCCCTGTACCTCGGAGTCGGCCTCGCCGATGGCGGCTTCGCCTCGCTCTACTTCCTGATCGGCCGGCCGTGACGCGCCTCCCGCCCGGCACGCCCGCGAGTCGCTCCTGAGCGTCCGTCTCGACCTGCAGGCGCTGCTCGGCATCGCGGTGTTCATCGCGCTGGCGTTGCCCTTGAGCTCGGCGCCGCGTGCGATACGCTGGCGACGCGTCGCGATCGCGGTGCTGCTGCAGTTCGCGATCTGCTTCGTGCTGCTGCGGATCCCGCCGATCGCCGCGGCGCTCGGTTACCTCAACCACGCCGTGACCGCGCTCTCGGCCGCGACGCTCGCGGGCACCTCGTTCGTGTTCGGTTACGTCGGCGGCGCGCCGCCGCCCTTCACCGTGACGCACCCGGCGGCGCTTGCGACCTTCGCCTTCCAGGTGCTCCCCATCATCATCGTCGTGTCGGCGCTGGCGGCGGTCGCCTGGTACTGGCGCGTGCTGCCACTCGTCATCCGCGGAATCGCCTGGCTCTTCGAGCGCACGCTCGGTACGCGGGGTCCCGCGGGCTTCGCGATCACCGCCAACGTGTTCATGGGCCAGGTCGAGGCGCCGCTCCTCGTGCGGCCGTACATCGCGCGCATGAGCCAGTACGAGCTCCTGCTGCTGATGACCGCCGGTATGTCGATGATCGCCGGCTCCCTGATGATCGTGTACTCGACGATGCTCGCCGGGCATTTCGACAACATGCTGTCGCAGCTCCTCACGAAGTCGCTGATGTCGATCCCGGCCTCGATCCTGTTCGCCTACCTGATGCTGCCCGATGACGCCCCGTCCGCCGAACTCGCCGAGCCCGGGCGGATCTACTCGAGCACGATGGACGCACTCACCCGCGGCACGGCGGATGGCCTCAACATCTGGCTCAACGTCACTGCCATCCTCCTCGTGCTGATCGCGAGCGTCGCGCTCGTCAACCAGGGGATCGGCCTCCTGCCCGAGGTCGCGGGTGCGCCGCTCTCGCTCGAGCGCCTCGCCGGGTGGGTATTCGCGCCGATGGCGTGGCTGATGGGCGTGCCCTGGAACGAGGCGCCGCTGACGGGCAGCCTGCTTGGCATCAAGACGGTGCTGAACGAGTTCCTCGCCTACTTGAAGCTCGCCGACATCGAGCCCGCGGCGCTGACACCGCGCACCCGCCTCGTCGCGATCTACGCGCTCTGCGGCTTCGCGAACTTTGCGAGCATGGGCATCCAGATCAGCGGCATCGCGGCGATGGCGCCCGAGCGTCGCGCGGACTTGAACGCGCTCGCGCTTCGCTCGCTCATCGGTGCGACGCTCGCCTCGTGCATGACCGCCGCCATCGCCGGCATCGTCGCGTTCTAGCGATGCCGAAGCTCTACTTCCACTACTCGACCATGAACGCGGGCAAGTCGACCGCGCTCCTGCAGACGAGCCACAACTACCGCGAGCGCGGACTCGCGACCCTCGTCTACACCGCGCGCAGCGAGAGCCCCGGCGCACCGCGCGTGCGCTCGCGCATCGGCATCGGGGGCGAGGCACGCGCCTTCGACGCGACGACCGACTTCCTCGCCGAGGTCGGCGCTGCGCATGACGCCGCACCCGTCGCGTGCGTGCTGATCGACGAGGCGCAGTTTCTCGCGCCGCTGCAGGTGCACGCCCTCGGACGCATCGTCGATGAGCTCGGCGTTCCCGTCCTCTGCTATGGCCTCAGGACGGATTTCAAGGGCGAGCTCTTCGCGGGCAGCGCCGCCCTCCTCGGCTGGGCGGACAGCCTGGTGGAGTTGAAGACGATCTGCCATTGCGGGCGCAAGGCCACCATGGCCGTCCGCGTTGGCGCGGACGGTCGCGTCGAGCGCGAGGGCGCGCAGATCGAGATCGGTGGCAATGAGCGCTACCTGCCCGTGTGCCGGCGTCACTTCCTCGCCGCACGCGAGACGGGACGCTGCTGAGCGCGGCCGTGCCAGCTGCCGAGCGTCGCCGTCGCATCGCGCGCTACGTGCTGGCCGGGCTCGTGTTCGTGCACGTCTCGGCCTACATCGGCTACGAGATCTACAACGGCCAGATCAACCAGCGTCAGCTCGCGCTCGAGGCGCGCGATGAGTGGCGGGAGGGTCACCTCGCGCTCGCGGCGGCCGAGTACACGCGCTACCTCGCCGACTACCGCCGCACGACCTGGCCGCTCGTCGTCGTGCGCAACCTGCCGAGCGAGGCGAGCATCTATTTCGCGCTCGGGCGCGTCAATGCCGAGCGGCACCTGACCGATGCCGCGCTCGCGGCGTTCACGGAGTCCATGCATCGCGAGCGCGGCCTCGGCCGGCGCGAGTACCGGGACGTGCTGTTCGAATCGGGGCGCTACACCGCGCTCGAGGCCTTTGCCCGTGCCGCGCTGGCGGAGGACCCTAAGTCGCTCGCGGCAATCTTCGACCTCGGCGCCGCGCTCTACGCAGAGGGTCGATGGGCCGACGCTGCCCGCGCGTACGAGCGCGGGCTCTCGTACGTCGCCGACTACCTCAAGGCCACGGACCCCGGCTTCAGCGGACGCGTGTCGGTGCCGGAGGCGGAGCTCCTCAACCTCGCCGCGGTCGCGGACCTCGCGGCCGGCGAGCCCGAGCGCGCGACGGAGACGTGTGCGGGGCTGAGTGCGCGCCTGACGCCGACGCAGCACCTCGATCGCCTGTGCCGGGCATTCCTCGAGGCGGAAGCCGGACACCTCGAGGCGAGCCGCAGCCTCATCAAGGACTACATCCCGGTACGGCCCGAGCAGGAGGCGCTCGCCGCGGCGCTCGAGGCACGCCTCGCGGCCGCGGGTTCCTAGGCCTTCCGTGGCCCGGGCTTCGCGCCGCTCGCGACGAGCGCGGCAATGCGGGTCGCGGTCTCGAGCGCCTCGAGACCTTCCTGGCCGCCGACGAGGGGCGCGCGGCCGCTGCGGATCGAGGCGGCGAAGGCCTCGATCTGCGCCTTGAGCGCATCGCCCTGCTCGTAGGTCTTCTCCTCGATGGACACCTGCGGCATGCCATCGGGACCGAGCGGCGCGGCGCCCTTCCTGATCACGGTGACGATCTTCTGCCCAAGGTCGAGCGAGAGATACAGATCGTCCTGGAAGAGCCGAAGCTTGCGCTCGGTCTTCATGCTGACGCGGCTCGCGGTGACGTTTGCAACGCAGCCGGAAGCGAAGCTGAGCCGCGCGTTGGCGATGTCGAGGTCGTCCGAGAACACCGACGAGCCGATCGCATCGACCGTCGCGAGCGGCGAGCGCACGATGCTCTGGATCAGGTCGATGTCGTGGATCATGAGGTCGAGGACGACGCTGACGTCGGTGCCGCGCTGGCGGAACGGTGCGAGGCGATGGGTCTCGATGAAGCGCGGCACCTGGACAATGCCCTCGATCGCCTGCACGGCCGCGTTGAAGCGCTCGAGGTGGCCGACCTGCAGGATCTTCCTCGCGCGCTCGGCGGCCGCGATCAGGTCCTTCGCCTCCTCGACGGTGGTCGTGACCGGCTTCTCGAGGAGCACGTGCACGCCCGCATCGAGGCAGGCGCGCGCGATCGAGTGGTGCAGGGGCGTTGGCGTCGCGATCGAGACCGCGTCGACCCGCCCGAGGAGGTCCCGCCAGTCGGCGATGCCCTCGACACCGAGTTCGGCGCCGACGCGGGCGCGGACCTCCGCGACGGGATCGGCGATCGCCACGAGTTGGCAGCCGGGCAGTGCTGCCCACTTCTGGGCGTGGAAGCGCCCGAGGTAGCCCGCGCCGATGACCGCCGCCCGAATGTCCGCTGTCGCCATCGCGCCTGTCCGCCTGTGGCCGTGGGAAGCCGCCGAGGGCGTGCCCCCGGGAGACCGACGCGGTTGTCGCGGCGGCGCGCCCCCGCCATTATAGGCAGGCCCGTCCGTTCCCCCGCGAAGGCCGATGAACGCCGTCCCGCCCCCCGCTGCCCCGTCGAACCTGGATCCGCGCCGCGCGGCGTTGAAGCGCGAGCTCATCTATTTCGGGATCGCGGCCGGCCTTGGCATCGTGGTCCTGCCGTTCGCGGTCTACATCGCGGGGGCGACGACGCTCGGACCCTACGAGGGGGGCCTCGTGCGGTTCCTCGGCAAGCTCTACGGCGACTTCCTGACGCTGACCCCGGCCGCCCTCCTCCTGATGCTCGGGCCCTACCTCCTCTTCCTGGCCGTCCGGCTGCTGACCCGACCGTTCCGGTACCGCCACCGGACGACTGATTCCCGAAACTAGGGCTTCCCCCTAAAGAATCCCCGACTCGGGACGCTAAGGATCCTGAGCCGGCGTGCTTTCGTGCGCCGCGGTTATGTTTAATCCGGTTGACGGAGCCTCGGCATGACGCCGGAACTCGACGCCCAGTTGCGATCGCTGGTGAACTTCCCTTCACCGCCCGGCGTCGCCTCGCACATCATCGAGCTTGCCCAGGATCCCAACATCGAGATGGGCAAGGTGGCCAAGGCCATCGGCATGGATCCGGCGCTCGCCTCGAAGGTGCTAAGGATCGCGAACTCCCCGCTCTACGCGCAGCGCCGCCGGAGCGAAAACCTGCGCCAGTCGCTGATCGTGCTCGGCCTCAACGCGACGCTCACCCTCGCCCTCAGCTTCTCGCTCGTGAAGTCGCTCCGGGGCGGGAAGCCCAACGGCGTCAACCACCCCCTCTACTGGCGCCGCGCGCTCCTCGGCGCCTCCGCCGCGCGCGCGCTCGGCGAGGCGACGGGTCAGACGCTGCTCGAGGAACTCTTTCTCGCCGGCCTCCTCCAGGACATCGGCATGCTCGCCCTCGACAAGGCGATGCCGGATCTGTACCGCGACACGAGCGAGCTGCAGAAGAACCACCGCGACCTGGCCGCGCACGAGCGCAAGCGTATCGGTGTCGACCACGCCGACGTCGGCGTCTGGCTCATGAAGCAGTGGAACCTGCCGGAGCGTCTGTCGACCGCGATCGGCATGTCGCACAAGCTCGACAACCGTCGCGTGCTCGATCCCGCGGATGGCTTCAACCGCTGCGTGACGCTCTCGGGCGCGCTCGTCGACATCTTCCTGCTGCCCGCCGACAAGCGCCCGTTCCAGGAAACCGCGCAGCAGGTCGAACGCGTGTTCGGCCTCGACAAGGAAGAGTTCGGCCAGGTCATCCAGCGCGTGAGTTCCCTCGTGCCCGAGACCGAGGCGATCTACGAGACCGACCTCCTCGGCGACCCCGAGTCGATCGTCGACCAGGCGCGCGAAGTGCTGATGATCCGCAATCTCCACGCGATGCACGAGATCGGACAGCTGCGCAACGAGACCGAAACGCTCACCGAGCGCACGCGCGAGCTCGAGGAAGAGTCGCGCCGCGACGCGTTGACCGGCGTCTACAACCGCGCCTACCTCGAGCAGTACCTGCGCCAGGAGTTCGAGCAGGCGACCCGCAACGACTGGCCGCTCTCGATCGCCTTCTGCGATCTCGACGGCTTCAAGAAGGTCAACGACAACTTCGGCCACCAGGCCGGCGACAAGGTGCTGAAGGCGACGGCGACGATCCTGCGATCGAACGTCCGGCGCGTCGACGTCGTCGCTCGCTACGGCGGCGAGGAGTTCGTGCTCGTCTTCCCCGCGACCGACCGCGACATCGCGCGCTCGGTGTGCGAGCGCATCGTGACCGCCTTCCAGACGACGCGCCACGAGATCGGCCCGCAGCCGGTCTCGGTAACGGTCTCGATCGGCTACGCGACGCACGGCGGCGGCCAGCGCTTCCCGAACGTCGAGGCGCTCATCAAGGCCGCCGACCAGGCGCTCTATACGGCAAAACTGCAGGGCCGCAACCGGACCGTGCGCTACGAGGCGGGCGAGCGCGCCCCCGTGGTCCAGTTCCTGTGATCTAGTCGGCAACCGGCGACGCCGGGCGGATCGCTTCGCGACATAACGGGCCGCGACCGCCGGTCTGTGCACGTGCGCACGGTTTCCATCGCCCGCTCCCCGCACTGTCAGCGCGCGCCTCACGGCGCACGGAGAGCGCGCGTGCGTGGAGATCTGATCGGCTGGTCACGGCTCGGTGCGCTCGTAGCGCTTGCGCTTTTCTGTGCCGCGCCGACCGCAGCTCCGCGGACGCAGCGCACCGCCCGCATCGCGCGTCCCGCGATCGGCCGCTGCACGCGCGAGGATGTGCAGAGTTTCGGCGCCACCGCGACCTTCAGCGCCAATGAAAACGAGCCACCGCTCGAGAGCGCGGCGATCGCCGCCGAAGCCGCGCGTTCGCTCCCGCCCGTGATGGTCTACGCGCCCGAGATACCGCCGCCGAGCCGCTTCTGGCCGGTCCGGTTCGTCGAATCGATCGACATGGGCGCGCGCCTGAAGGCGCTGTCGCGCCTGCGCATCCTCAGGCTCTTCGACAACTCCCGCGTCACGGTCTTCCTCGGCATCGACCACGCCGGTCACGCGGGACTCCATGTCCAGCAGCAGGATCCGAGCTACCTGCCGCCGCTGCGTCTCAGGAACGCTCCGGCCTCGCTCCCGCCGCTGCGGGCGGTCCCGCTGAGCTCAATGTAGCGTCGCGCGGCTCTTTTCGCGGATCGCGCGGAATTCGCTCCCCTTGTACCACTCCGGCCAGCCGCTCTCGTTGGCGACGCGGTTGCCGACGGCATAGAGAAGCGCGAGGTCCTCGAGGCTCCCCGACACGTCCCAGTCCGCGCGGTATTCGTCGGCCGGCTTGTGGTAGCGGTTTTCGAGGTAGTCCTGCTCCCACTTGTCGATCCAGCCCGGCGGGTGCACGCGCGAATCGCTGCCGCTCTTGATGTAGAGCGCGGGCACGCCGTACTTCGCGAGCATGAAGTGATCGGAGCGGAAGAAGTGGCCCTTCTCGGGCGCGCTGTCGGGCTTGAGCACGCGGCCCTGGAGTGCCGCGTACGTCCCGAGCTCGTCCTCGAGCTCGGAGGCACCGTAGCCCACGACCTCGATGTCGCGCGTGCGCCCGACCGGCGAGAGCGCGTCGATGTTGAACGCGGCCGCCGTCGCCGCGAGCGGAAAGACGGGATTCGCGCCGTAGTACGCCGAGCCCAGCAGCCCCGACTCCTCGGCCGTCACCGCGAGGAAGACGATCGAGCGCTCGGGCCTGCGCCTGGCGTGCGTGAAGGCCTTGGCGATCTCGAGAATGCCGGCGACGCCGGTCGCGTTGTCGACCGCGCCGTTGAAGATGTCATCGCCCTTCGTCCCGACCGCGGTGCCCTTGCCGAAGTGGTCCCAGTGCGCCATGTAGAGCACGTACTCGTTGGGCCGCTTCGCGCCCTCGAGGATCCCGATCACGTTCGCCGAGCGCTGGTGGCGGATCGTGTTCTTGACGCCGACCGTCGCCCGCGCATCGAGCGGCACCGCCCGAAACCCTGGCTTTGCCGCGGCCGCCTCGAGCTTCCTGAAGTCCTGGCCCGCGAGCGTGAAGATCTTCTGCGCGGCATCGAGCGTCACCCAGCCCTCGATCGCGACGCGCTTGGCGTTGCCATCCGCGGTCTCGGGGTCGAGGTGGGGACCCGTGTTGCTGTTCCGCACGACGTCCCAGCCGTACGCGGCCGGCGCCGTCTGGTGGACGATGAGCGCCCCCGCCGCGCCCTGGCGCATCGCTTCCTCGTACTTGTAGGTCCAGCGCCCGTAATACGTCATCGCGCCGCCCTTGAACACCTTCGGATCCTTGGTCGCGAAGCCCGGGTCGTTGATCAGGATGAGCGCGGTCTTGCCGTGCATGTCGATGCCGGCGTAGTCGTTCCAGCCGTAGTCGGGGGCGACGATGCCGTAGCCGACGAACACGATCGGGCTCGACTCGATCTTCGATTCCGGGACCACGCGCTTCGTCCAGACGACCATGTCGTCGGCGAAGGCGAAGTCGGCGTGCCCGGCCGCGCCGGTGACGCCGAGTCGCGCGTCGGGGGCCGCGGTGATCTCGACGAGCGGCACGCTCTGCAGGTACCCGGCCGGGGTCGGGGCCTTGAGCCCGATGGCCTTGAACTCGGACTCGAGGTAGGCGAGCGTCTTCGCTTCACCCGGCGTTCCGGGCTTTCGGCCCTCGAACGCGTCCGAGGACAGCGTCGCGACCGCGGCCCGGTAGCCTGCCTCGGTGATGGCCGTAACGCCCGCCGGGAGGGCCGTCGGCGCCTCGGCGCCGAGCGCGGCGGTAGCGAGGAACGCGAGGACGAGCACTCCCGCCCCTGTCAGGCGCGCGGTCACGGGCTTTCGCATGCAGTTGTCTCCGGGACGGATCATTTGGGCCAGTAGAACCAGGCAATGGCGCCGATGGCGATCCAGGTCGCCGCCTGGGCGGGCCAGAGCCAGCGGGGGCGCTTCAGCGTCGCCACGAAGGCATAACCCGACACGAGGGCGAGGCCGAGGAAGAGTCCGAAGCTCGCGAGGAGCGGCCGGTACTCCCGGGCGAGGCCCGGCTGGTCGCCGGAGAGCGACAGGAAAACGACAATGACCATCGCAAGACCGATGGTAATGGTCACGGCCGACCCCAATACGATGCCGGTCAGGACCGCCAATGGCGACATGGAACCCCCGGGTGGCGGACCCCTTGATCCCGGCCCCCCCTGTCACTACGCTGATCGAATGAAAACCCACGAAAACGCGACGCAGGCCGCGCCGGAACCCGCTTCCCGGCCGCTAGTCTAACCGTTACATGCCCACCCCCGACAAAGCCCCCCTACGGCCCCGCCCGCTGCGCAGCATCGGGATGCGGCTCGCCATCGCCGTTCCCGCGCTCGCCGCGGTCGGTCTCCTCTTCACCGGTTCCGCCCCGAACCACCTGGCGCTCGCGACCGAGGTGCACCAGACGGGCGAACTGCAGCCGAACGAGCGCCAGCGCAAGGTCGCGCGCCTCGTGGGCGAGGTGATCGAGCGTTCGCACTACCGCCAGACGGTGCTCGACTCGAAGATGTCCGCGGAGGTCTTCGATCGCTACCTCGAGTCGCTCGATGGCAACCGCAGCTACTTCCTCGCGAGCGACATCGCCGAGCTCGAGCGCTACCGCTTCAAGCTCGACGAGGTGATCCGCACCGGCAACGTCGAGCCTGCGTTCGTGATCTTCGCGCGCTTCCAGGAGCGCAACCGCGCCGCGGTCCGCGCCGCGATCGCGGATCTTGGAACCGAACCCGACTTCACGGTGGACGAGAGCTTCAGCTTCGATCGCAGCAAGGCGCCCTGGCTCGCGAGCCAGGCGGAGATGGATGATCTTTGGAGGAAGCGCGTCAAGAACGATGCGCTCTCGCTGCTGCTCGCGAACAAGACCTGGGCCGAGGCCAAGGACGTGCTGGCCAAGCGCTACGAGCGCGTGCTCAAGCGCATCGAGCAGGTGAGCGCGGACGACGTCTTCGAGAACTTCATGAACGCGTACGCGCACGTGTACGACCCGCACTCGAACTACCTCTCGCCGCGTTCGAGCGAGGAATACAACATCGCGATGAAGCTGTCGTACGTGGGCATCGGCGCATCGCTGCAGCTCATCGACGACCACGTGACGATCATGAACGTCATCGCCGGCGGACCGGCCGCCGTCAGCGGCCAGATCAAGGTCAACGACCGCATCACCGCGGTCGCGCAGGGCAAGGGCGAGTTCGTCGACGTCGTCGGCTGGCGCCTCGATGACGTGGTGCAGCTCATCCGGGGACCCGCGGGCTCGACCGTGCGCCTCTCGGTGCTGCCGGCGGGCGCGACGCCCGGCGCCAAGGAAAGCGTGCTCAGCTTCACCCGCAACAAGGTGACCCTCGAAGCGCAGGCCGCGCAAAAGAAGGTCCGCACCGTCAAGCGCGGCGACCAGGAACTGAAAATCGGCGTGATCGACGTGCCGAGCTTCTACCAGGACTACGACGCCCGCGTCAGCGGCGACAAGGACTACCGCTCGACGACGCGCGACGTTGCGCGCCTGATCGGCGAGCTCAAGAAGGAAAAGGTCGACGGCATCGTCATGGACCTGCGCGCCAACGGCGGCGGTCACCTGACCGAAGCCACGGGCCTCGTCGGGCTCTTCATCCGGAAGGGCCCGGTCGTGCAGCTGCGGGAGACCGGCGGTCGCATCGAGGTGCTCGATGACCCGGAGCCCGGTGAGATCTGGGATGGGCCCCTCGTCGTGCTCGTCGATCGCGCAAGCGCGTCCGCCTCCGAAATCTTCGCGGCGGCGATCCAGGACTACGGCCGCGGGCTGATCATCGGCCAGCAGACCTACGGCAAGGGCACCGTCCAGAACCTCTACCCGCTCGATCGCTGGGCGCTCGGGCCGAACGCGGGCTTCGGCCAGCTCACGGTCACGATCGGCAAGTACTACCGGGTGACCGGTGACAGCGTGCAGAACCGGGGCGTGCTGCCGGAAGTGACCCTGCCCTCGCTCATCTCGACCACCGAGGTCGGCGAGAGCACGCGCGACAGCGCGCTGCCCTGGGACCGCATCCGCTCGGTCGACTTCGAGGCGACGCACGAGCCCGCCGGTGAGCTCGCGCAGATCGAGCGCACCCACGATGCGCGCATGAAGTCGGACCCCGACCTGAAGGCGCTCGAGGGCGATGCCGCGGCGATCGACAAGCTGCGGGCCGAGAAGACCACTTCCCTCAACCTCGTCGTCCGCAAGGCCGAGCGCGAGCGCCTCGACGCCGAGCGCCTCGCCCGGATCAACACGCGACGGGGCGCCCACGGCGAGCCACCGCTCAAGACGCTCGAGGAACTGACCCCGGACGGCGAGCCCGATGCCAACCTCGAGGAGACGGCGGAAATCGTCGCCGACCTCGTCTCGGCCGGACGCGCAGGTCCCGCCCGGCTGTCACAGGCCGATCCGAAGGCGAAGCCGACGATTCAATGACTTAGGGTGTGTTTAGTGTTGTAGTTGACTACAACACTGCTGAGGCATAACATGGGCTCCATCGCACCGGGAGCCCCACATGCCGCAGAACCGCCTCGCCCTCGCCGCCCCCCGCCTTGGCCGCGTTCTGGCCCCGCTCGCCGCCTTGGGCGCCGTTGCGCTCCTGACGGGCTCCCTGGGTGGCTGTGACGGCTCCAAGGCCGCCACCCCGTCCAAGGTCGATACCACCCCGCCGGTCGCGGTCGAGACCGTAAAGCCGACCCGCGCCGACATGGCCGCGGTCTACTCCGGCACCGCCCCCATCGAGGCCGACCAGGAGGCCCGGGTCATCGCGAAAGTCGGTGGCGAGGTCAGGCGACTCCTCGTCGAGGAGGGCGATTCCGTCCGGGCGGGCCAGGTGCTCGCGGTCCTCGACGGCGACAAGTTGCGGCTCGAGGTCGCCGAGGCGAAGGCCAACCTCGCCAAGCTCGAGCGCGACTACGCGCGGAACGTCGAGCTCCAGAAGAAGAACCTGATCGGCAGCGCCGCGTTCGACACGCTCAAGTACCAGCTCGATGCCGAGCGCGCGGCGCGCGACCTCGCGGCGCTGCAGCTCTCCTACACCGAGATCCGCGCGCCCATCGACGGCGTCGTCGCCGAGCGGCGCGTCAAGGTCGGCAACACCCTGCAGCCGAACGATCCGCTCTTCGTGATCACGAAGCCCGATCCCCTGATCGCGCACGTGCACGTGCCGGAGCGCGAGCTCGCCAAGCTCGCCGTCGGCCAGGCGGCCGAGGTGCGCGTCGATGCGGCGGGCGGCGTCTTCCCCGCGCACATCCGCCGCATCAGCCCGGTCATCGACCCCGCGACCGGCACGTTCAAGGTGACGCTCGAGTTCACGCCGGCGGCGAAGCTTCGGGCCGGCATGTTCGCCCGCGTCAACATCGTCTACGAGCGCCGCGCAATGGCGCTGCAGATCCCGCGCTCCGCCCTCGTCGATGCCGACGGCGGCGCGGTCGTGTTCATCGTGAAGGCGGGCAAGGCCGAGTCGCGCGCCGTGCAGACGGGACTCGCGAATGGCGGCGTCGTCGAGGTCCTCTCGGGCATCGGCGAGAACGACCCGGTCGTCGTCGTCGGCCAGAATGGCCTCAAGTCCGGCAACGAGGTGCGCGTGGTCGGGCCTGCGCCCGTCACCGCCGGCCGCGCGGGCTGAGCGCGCGCCATGCGACTGATCGACTTCGCGGTGCGGCGCCGGGTCACGGTGCTGATGTTCACGGTCGCCGTGCTCCTGTTCGGCTTCGTGTCGCTGACCCGGCTGAAGCTCAACCTCCTGCCGGACCTCTCCTACCCGACGCTGACGGTGCGCACCGAACTCCCGGGCGCGGCGCCGCTCGAGGTCGAGAACCTGATCACCCGTCCCGTCGAGGAGGCAGTCGGCATCATCCGCAACGTGCGCCAGGTGCGCTCCGTGTCGCGCTCCGGCCAATCGGACGTGATCCTCGAGTTCGCGTGGGGCACGAACATGGACCTCACGGGCGTCGACGTCCGCGAGAAGCTCGACCTCCTGCAGCTGCCGCTCGAGGCGAAGCGCCCGCTCCTCCTGCGCTTCGATCCCTCGAGCGAACCCGTGATGCGACTCGCGCTCCTCGACAGCAGCGGCACCCGCACGGCCGAGGATCGCCTCAAGCTCATGCGCCGCTTCGGCGAGGATCGACTGCGTCCCGATCTCGAATCGGTCGAGGGTGCGGCGGCGGTCAAGGTCAGCGGCGGCTTCGAGGACGAGGTCGAGGTGCAGGTCTACCAGCAGCGCCTCGCCCAGGTCGGCCTTGGCATCGACGCCGTGACGCGGCGCCTCAAGCAGGAGAACGTGAACCTCTCGGGCGGTCGCCTCGAGCAGGGCACGCAGCGCTTCCTGGTGCGGACCCTCAATGAGTTCACGAGCGTCGAGGAGATGGCGAACGCGATCCTCGCGACGCGCGGCGGCCATCCGATCTACCTGCGCGACGTCGCGACCGTGACCCACGGTCACAAGGATCGCGAGGCCATCACGCGGGTCGACGGCCAGGAATCGATCGAGCTCGCGGTGTACAAGGAGGGCGATGCCAACACCGTCAGGCTCGCCGCGGCGCTGAAAGCCAAGGTCGCGGCGCTCGATGCCTCGCTCCCGCCCGGCACGAAGCTGAAAGTGGTCTACGACCAGTCGCACTTCATCGCGGCCGCGATCAGCGAGGTCAAGGACGCGGCGCTGATCGGCGGCGTGCTCGCGATCCTGGTGCTCTACTGCTTCCTGCGCGATGCGCGCATGACGCTGATCTCGGGTGTCGCGATCCCGGTGTCGGTGATCGGCACGTTCATGCTGATGTACTGGGCGGGCGTCACGCTCAACATCATGTCGCTCGGCGGCATCGCGCTCGCGGTCGGCATGCTGGTCGACAACGCGGTCGTCGTGCTCGAGAGCATCGTCCGGCGCCGCGAGCACGGCGCGAGCCAGGCACAGGCCGCGCGCGAGGGCACGGGCGAGGTCTCGATGGCGGTGACCGCGGCCACCCTGACCTCGATCGCGGTGTTCTTCCCGATGGTGTTCATCACCGGCGTCGCCGGTCAGCTCTTCCGGGACCAGGCGCTCACCGTCACCTTCTCGCTCGCCCTCTCGCTCGTCGTTGCACTCACCCTCGTGCCCATGCTCGCTGCCGGCAAGCCCGCGCGCGCCCCGGGCGATGAGGCGGCGGCCGGCAGGCCGAGGCGCCTCACCCGCGTGCTCGCCGCCATTGCCCGCGTCGTCGGGCGCGTGTTCGCCCTCCTCGGGCGGCTCTGCCGCGCTGCGCTCTCCCCGCTCGTCGGCGCGACGCAAGCGGTCTACCTCGCGGCCGATCGCATCTACCCGCCGGTGATCCGCTGGGCGCTCGCCCACCGCGGCCGCGTGCTCGGCGCCGCAGGCGCGCTCTTCCTCGGCACCCTCGCGCTCGTGCCGCTCCTCGGCACCGAACTCCTGCCGCAGATGTCGCAGGGCGAGTTCAACATCGACCTGCGCCTCGCGCCCGGGACCCCGCTCGATGAGACCGACCGTGCCGTGCAGGGCGCAAGCCATAGCGCGAGCGCGCTCGGCAACGTCGCCCTCGCCTACGGCGTCGCCGGCACCGGCAACCGTCTCGATGCCAACCCGACCGACGCCGGGGAAAACACCGGGCGCTTGAGCGTGACCTTGAAGCCGGGCGCCAAGCGCGCCGACGAGGAGGCCGCGATGCTGAAGCTGCGCGGCACCCTCGAGGCGCTGCCCGGCGTCCAGTACCAGTTCAGCCGGCCGAGCCTCTTCACGCTCGCGACGCCGCTCGAGGTGGTCGTCGCGGGCTACGACCTCGCGCAGATGCGCGCCGCGGCGGACGCGATCAAGAAGCAGATGGTCGCGGACCCCCGCTTCACGGACGTGCGCTCGACGATCGAGTCCGGGACCCCCGAGATCCAGATCGTGTTCGACCAGGAGCGGGTCACCCAGCTCGGCCTCACCGCCCGCGACGTCGCCGATCGCATCGTCAGCAGCATCCGCGGCGACCTCGCGACCCGCTGGCAGTGGCGCGACAAGAAGATCGACGTGCGCGTGCGCAGCGTCGACACGCGCTCCGCCTCGATCGAGGAGGTCCGCAACCTGATCATCAACCCGGGGAACGCCGACCCGGTGCCGCTCTCGGCGGTCGCGGACGTCAGACTTGCGGTTGGCCCCGCCGAGATCCGCCGCGCGGCGCAGGAGCGCGTCGCCATCGTCTCGGCGAGCCTCGGCCACGGCGATTTGGGGAGCGCGACCGCCGCACTTGGCAGCATCGTCGCCGCGACGCCGCTGCCGCCCGGGCTGACGGCGCGGGTGTCGGGGCAGAGCGAGGACATGAAGGACTCGTTCCGCTCGCTGCAGTTCGTGCTCGTGCTCGCGATCTTCCTCGTCTATCTCGTCATGGCCTCGCAGTTCGAGTCGCTGCTGCACCCGCTCGTGATCCTGTTCACGATCCCGCTCGCGGCGATCGGCGCGATCTGGGCGCTGCTGATCACCCACACGACGCTGAACGCAGTCGCCTACATCGGGCTCATCATGCTGGCCGGCATCGTGGTCAACCAGTCGATCGTGCTGATCGATGCGGTCAACCAGGCGCGGGCACGCGGCCTCGACAAGGTCACCGCAATCGTCGAGGCAGGACGGGCGCGCCTGCGGCCCATCCTGATCACGAAGCTCACGACCATCCTCGGGCTCCTGCCGATGGCGCTCGGCATCGGCGAGGGTGCCGAGGTGCGCGCACCCATGGCGATCACCGTGATCGGCGGCGTGGCACTGACGACGTTTCTGACGCTGCTCGTGATCCCGGTCGTGTACGCGACGCTCGACCGGCGCGAGCCCCGGCTCGCGCCCGCGGCGCGCGCGGCCGTCGCGGGCGACGTCGCCGCCGTGCCGGGAGCCTGAGCGGTGGGCCACACGGAGCTCGCACTCAAGCGTCCCGTCACGACGCTGATGGTGTTCCTCGCGATCGCGGCGATTGGCCTCATCGCCGGGAGGCTGCTACCCCTCGAGGAGCTGCCGGCCATCACCTTCCCGGGCCTCGAGGTCAGGATCCCCTACCCCGGCTCCACCCCCGAGGAGGTCGAGCGCCTGGTCACGCGCCCGGTCGAGGAGGCGCTCGCGACGCTGCCCGGCATCAAGCAGGTGAGCTCGACTTCGACCGCAGACCTCGCGGCGTTTCACATCGACCTCACCTGGGGCCGCAAGCTCGAGGCCGCGAGCTTCGACATCCGCGCCAAGCTCGACTCGATCCGTCCGCAGCTCCCGGCCGGCGCCGATCGCGTGCTGGTCCAGAGCTTCTCCTCGGCCGACCAGCCGGTCGTCAACGTGCGCCTGTCCGCGAACCAGGACCTCTCGCGCGAGTACGACATGCTGGAGAAGTACCTCAAGCACCCGCTCGAACGCATCCCGGGCGTCGCGCGGGTGGACCTGCAGGGCGTGCAGCGCCGCGAGGTGCGTGTCCTCGTCGACTCCGACCGCGCCGCGGCGGCGGGCGTCGACCTGCCCGCGCTCGGGCTCGCGCTCCAGAAGAGCAACTTCGCGGTCAGCGCCGGTGAGCTCACCGAGCGCGGGCGGCGCTACATCGTGCGCCCGCTCGGCGAGTTCCATTCGGTCGAGGACGTCGAGCAGCTACTGATCCGGCCGGGACTCAGGCTCGCCGACGTCGCCAACGTGACCCTCGTGACGCCGCCGACCGAGGTCGGCCGGCACGTGGACCTTCGGCCCGCGGTCGGCCTCGACGTCTTCAAGACCACCCAGGGCAACGTCGTCGACGTCGTCGAGCGCGTTCTCGCGGCGCTCGAGGTTGCGAAGGACGTGCCGAGCCTGCAGGGCGTCAAGATGGTGGTCATCGACAATCAGGCGAAGAGCATCAAGAGCTCCCTCACCGACCTGCGGAACGCCGGGCTCCTCGGCGCCGCCTTCGCGCTCGCCGTGCTCTTCTTTTTCCTCCGCGACTGGCCGACGACGCTGATCGTCAGCCTCGCGGTACCGTGCTCACTCATCGTGACGCTGGCCGCGATGTACTTCCTCGGCCTCACGCTCAACGTGCTGACGATGATGGGCATGATGCTCGCGGTCGGCATGCTGGTCGACAACGCCGTCGTCGTCACCGAGAGCATCTTCCGCCACCGCCAGCTCGACCCCGCACACCCGCTCGCGGCGACGGTCGCGGGCGTGCGCGAGGTCGGCGTCGCGACGATGGCGGGCACCGCGGCCACCATCATCGTGTTCCTGCCGATCGTGTTCGGCGAGAAGAGCCAGATCTCCATCTTCCTGACGCACGTGGCGATCCCGATCGTGTTCGCGATGCTCGCCTCGCTCGTGATCGCGCAGACGCTGATCCCGCTCCTGACCTCGCGGCTCGCACCGCCCAAGCCCGTCGAGTCCGGGAGCTTCGTGGGGCGCCTGCAGGACCGCTACGCGCGCATGCTCGCCTGGGTGCTGCGCTCGCCGTGGAAGACGGCCGGGCTCGTCGTACTCACGCTGGCATCCCCGGTGCCGCTCTTCGCCCTCGGCATCGTCCAGGTGGATCCCTTCCCGCAGGGCGTGTCGCGCACGCTCTACCTCGAATACAAGCTCGATGCCACCTACCCGCTCGACCGTGTCGAGGAAGCGGTCAACCGCGTCGAGGCCTACCTCGAGAGCCACCGGCGCGAGTTCGAGATCAAGAACATCTACACCCATTACGAAGCGAGCGAGGCGCAGACCGCGATCTACCTGACCCCGCGCGAGGAAGCGAAGACGCCCGCGCGCGACATCATGGAAAAGATCACGCAGGGCCTGCCGGAGATCATCATCGGCAAGCCCACGTTCAAGCTCGATGACTCGGGCGGTGGCCGTGGCTTCAACGTGCGCGTGACGGGCGAGTCGACCGACGTGCTCGCCGACCTCTCGGCGACGCTCGCGCGCCGGCTCGCCGACGTGCCCGGCCTCGAGGGCGTGCACTCGGAGGCGAGGAGCGGCGACACCGAGGTGCAGGTCGTCGTCGACCGCACCCGCGTCGCGGAACTCGGCCTCTCGACCGAGGACGTGGCGCGGACGGTCGCGGTGGCGCTGCGCGGTGACAAGCTGCGCGAGCTCAGGAGCGGCGACCGCGAGCTCGACATGCGCCTGGCCTTCCGCGCGAGCGACAAGCAGCGCGTCGACGACCTCGCGCGCCTGCTGATCCCGCTGCCGGCGGGTGGTTACCTGCCGCTCGGCGCCGTCGCGCACTTCCACGAGCAGCCGGGCGAGCGCTCGATCGAGCGTACCAACCGGCTGACCTCCGAGATCGTCAACGGCACGCTCGCGCGCAAGGTCACGCTCGATGAGGCCAAGGAGCGGGCAAAGCCCGTGCTCGAGGCCTTCCCGTGGCCGCCCGGCTACTCCTGGAAGTTCGGCCGCGGCATCGACGATGACGATGACACGCTCGCGACGATGGCGCAGAACATCATCCTCGCGATCGTGCTGATCTACCTCGTGATGGCGGCGCTCTTCGAATCGCTGCTGCACCCGCTCGCCATCGTCAGCTCTATCCTGTTCGCGATCGTCGGCGTCTTCTGGTTCTTTGCCGCGACGCAGACGGTGATCACGCTGATGGCGATGATCGGCATCATGATCCTGGTCGGCGTCGTCGTGAACATCGGCATCGTGCTGATCGCGCACGTCGTGAACCTGCGTGCCCAGGGCCTCGAGCGCGATGCCGCGATCGTGCAGGCGGGGCGCGATCGCCTGCGGCCGATCCTGATGACGACGCTGACGACGCTGCTCGGACTCGTGCCGCTCGCGATCGGCGACGCGACGGTGGGCAACGGCGGTGGTGCGGCCTACTACCCGATGGCGCGCGCGATCATCGGGGGGCTCGCGTTCGGGGCGCTGGTGTCGCTCTTCTTCGTGCCGGCGTTCTATGCCTGGCTCGATGACCTGGGTGCCTGGCGCCGGCGCCTCGCGGCGCGAAGCACCCTGGCGGTACCGCTACCCGCTCAGCGCAGCAGCAGCCTGCCGACGTCCCAGTAGTCGTCCGCCAGCACGTTGGGCTCGCGCACCGGTACGCCACCGTCACGACCGACGAAGGCGGATGGCAGGGTCTTCGCGTCCGGGATCGCATCCTCGCGCTGCTCGTAGCGCACGCTCGCGCGGATGAGTTCGCTGCGCGCGCGGATGTCGGCGGCGCGGTCCTTCTGCTCGCGGACGGAGGCGAGCGCGGCGCCGATGTCACTCATCATGGTCTGGCACTCGTGACGCGAGCCGTAGTTCGCCTCCTGCACGCCCTTGGAGCGCGCGAGGCGCGAGAGGAGCGCGAGGCCGGACTCCGCGAGCTGCGCATAGAGGAGCTGCGCGTAGGCGAGCACGGCGTTGTTGATGGCGCGCCGGCCCTCGAGGCCAAGCCCGCCGATCTCGGGCCACGGCTCCTTCTCGACGGTGCGCTTCGCGTCCTGCATGTCGGTGAGGTACTGCGCCGCGTGGTCGCGAACCTCCGTCTGGTGCTGGATACGCTCGGTGAGGCTGCGGCGGCGGAAGTAGTTCCAGAAGCCGGTGAGCCCGCGCAGCTGCGCGAGGAGCGCCTGCAGCGCCTGCTCCTCGACCTCGAGCGCCGCGGCGGCATCACTGACGCGCTCGGCGGCAAGCTTGGTGCGCGCGAGTCGATCCTGGTGGAACTCGACCAGCTGGCGCTTGCGCTCGCGGTCTTCCTGCTGGCGCCTCAGTTCCGCGCCGAACTGCTCGAGCTGCAGGTTGCACGCCTTCCACAGTGCCCGCAGCTGGAAGTGCACGAGCGCGCCGAAGCCGAGGTCGGGGTTGCCGAGCAGCACCTCGAGCGACTCCTTCTCCTCGAGCACGCGGTCGGTGGCGGCTTCCTGCTGCTTCAGGCGGTCACGCAGCTGGTAGAGCTGGTCGTCGAGGCCGGCAAGTTCCTTCTTGAGCTCGGCGCGGTTCCAGTAGAGCTTGAGCAGACGCTCCTGCTCGTCGGCATCGCCCTTCTTGGCGCCGAGGAGAGGAACCTTGATACCGCTGATCTTGTCGCCGATGCTCATGGGTGGGCCGCTCGGGTGGCGCGGCCGCGCGCCGTCAGCCGCCGACCGAGCCGAAGCGGTGGCCCCGGTCGACGCAGTACTCGAGCCATTTGTTGAGCAGCATGTTGCGCGACCAGCGCGGTCCCAGCCGCTCCGCGCTCGCCGCGACCGGCGCGCGCCGGCCGGCCCGTGCAGGTTCCACGCCAACGGCGCTCGCCTCGGCAACGCGCGCATCGTGATAGACACGGATGTCGAGATCGGGCGAATCGGCCGCCGCGCTCGCGGCATCGAAAGCGTAGGTCAGCGACAGCATCGTCGTGTAGGGGCCGTGCTCGAGGACCGTGAGCTTGAGCTCGCAGTCACCGCTCACCGCCGAGCGATGCTCGCCGCAGAGCGAACGCAGGTCGCCGGCCAGCCAGCCGAGCCGGATGTAATTGCTCTCGTAGAGCGTCATCAGGCCGACGAAACTCCCCGGCCGCGCGCGCCACGACACTGCGCAAAGGTCATCACTCACCATGGGTCGAATATATCACAGCGTTTTTTCACGACGCCGGCGCTCTGCCGAGGTGAGAACGGCAGCACGCGACGGGACAAGGTCTGCGAACTCCGTCACGCACCCGTCAGGGATTCAGGCGTCGTTCCGCACCGGTCCGGTGCATGATCCGGCTGCCGAGTTCCTCGATCGAGCAGTCGGTCGTGTCGAGGAACGGGATGCCGTAGCGCTCGAACAGCGCCTCGGCCGAGCGCAGCTCGAAGGCGACCTGCTGCGCGGACGCGTACTTGCTGTCGGGGCGGCGCTCGTGGCGGATCTGCTGCAGGCGATCGGGGCGGATCGTGAGTCCGTAGAGCTTCGGCTGGTGCTGGGCGAGCACCGCCGGCAGCCGCCCGTTCTCGAGGTCGTCCTCGGTCAGCGGGTAGTTGGCGGCGTTGATGCCGTAGTGGATCGCCAGGTACAGGCAGGTCGGCGTCTTGCCCGAGCGCGAGACGCCGACCAGGATCACGTCCGCGTGCGCGTAGTCGCGCGTGTGCACGCCATCGTCATTCGCGAGCGCAAAGTTCGTGGCTTCGATGCGCGCGGCATACGCGGCGATATCGGCCATGCCGTGCGCCTTGCCGGGCGCGTGCGTGCTCTTCGAGTCGAGCGCCGCCTCGAGCTGGTCGAGGAAGGCCTCGAAGAAGTCGAGGAACACGCAGTTGGCGGACTTGACCTCGTCGCGCAGGTCGTCCTTGACGAGCGTCGAGAACACGATCGGCGGCACGCCCTCGGCGAGTGCCGCCGCGTTGACCCGGTCGCGCGCCTCGACGGCTTTCTCGCGCGTCGCGATGAAGGGCAGCGTGATCGCGCGAAACTCGACCTTGTCGAACTGGGTCAGGAGGCTGTGGCCCATCGTCTCGGCGGTGACGCCCGTCTGGTCGGAGACGAAAAAAACCGTGCGCTTCAGCACCACCCTCTCTCCCGGCGCGGGGACGCCCGAGTGTACCCCGGCGGGGCCCCGGCCGAACTGCCGAACGCGTCCGGGCGCGCGCGGCCCGGATGCGGCACAATTCCCGCCCGAAGCGACCGCCGCCCGGCAACCGCCAGGACAAACCCGTGACCACCTACATCATCCCGTTTAACCAGCTCGGCATGCACGATGTCGACCGTGTCGGCGGCAAGAACGCCTCGATCGGCGAGATGATCGGCCACCTGGCGCGGGTCGGGGTCAAGGTGCCGGACGGGTTCGCGACGACGGCGGACGCGTTCCGCGAGTTCCTGGCCCAGGACGGGCTCGCCGAGCGGATCGCAGGCGCCCTCGGGACCCTCGATGTCGATGACGTCGACACGCTGGCCGCCACGGGCGCCAGGGTGCGCGGCTGGATCCTCGCGACACCCCTTCCGAAGAGCTTCGAGACCGCCGTGCTCGCGGCGTGGACGGCGATGGGCGGTGACTCGATCGCGGTCGCGGTGCGCTCCTCGGCCACGGCCGAGGACCTGCCGGAGGCGTCCTTCGCCGGCCAGCAGGAGACCTTCCTCAACGTCTCCGGCCGCGAATCGCTCTTGCAGTGCATGCACGAGGTGTTCGCCTCGCTCTTCAACGACCGCGCGATCGCCTACCGCGTGCACCAGGGCTTCAAGCACAGCGACGTCGCGCTCTCGGTCGGCGTCCAGCACATGGTGCGCAGCGACCTCGGCTCGAGCGGCGTGATGTTCACGCTCGACACCGACTCCGGATTTCGGGACGTCGTGTTCGTGACAGCCTCCTACGGTCTCGGCGAGACCGTCGTCCAGGGCGCGGTGAACCCGGACGAGTTCTACCTGTACAAGCCCGCGCTGCGCGCGGGACGGCCGTCGATCCTGCGCCGCAACCTCGGTGGCAAGGCGATCAAGATGGTCTACGCCGGCACCGGCAACGAGGCGGCTCGCGGCCGGCGCGTCGAGACGGTCGATGTGGCCCCGGCCGATCGCGCGCGCTTCTCTCTGTCGGACGAGGACCTGGCAACGCTCGCGCGCCAGGCGCTCCTGATCGAGGAGCACTACAAGTGCCCGATGGACATCGAGTGGGGCAAGGACGGCGCGAGCGGCGAGATCTACGTGCTGCAGGCGCGCCCGGAGACCGTGCAGAGCCGCACCGGCCGCTCGATCCAGCGCTTCACGCTCAAGAACCGCTCGGCGGTGCTCTCCACGGGGCGCGCCATCGGCAGCCGCATCGGCACGGGCCCGGCGCGCCTCATCAAGGACGTGCGCGAGATGGCGCGCGTGCAGACGGGCGACGTGCTCGTGGCCGACATGACCGATCCCGACTGGGAGCCGGTGATGAAGCGCGCCTCGGCGATCGTCACCAACCGCGGCGGGCGCACCTGCCACGCGGCGATCATCGCGCGCGAGCTCGGCATTCCCGCGGTCGTCGGCTGCGGCGATGCCACCACCACGGTCGCCGACGGGCGCGAGGTTACGGTGTCGTGTGCCGAGGGTGACACCGGTTTCGTGTACGCCGGGCTCCTCGACTACGAGAAACGCCAGATCGAGCTCGATGCGCTCCCCGCCTCGCCCGTCAAGATCATGATGAACGTCGGCAACCCCGACCGCGCCTTCGACTTTGCCGGCATCCCGAACAAGGGCGTCGGCCTCGCGCGGCTCGAGTTCATCATCAACCGGATGATTGGCGTGCACCCGCGCGCGCTCCTCGAGTTCGACCGGCTCGAGCCCGCCCTCAAGGAGTCGATTCGCCGGCAGATGGCCGGCTACGCCGACCCGGTTTCGTTCTTCGTCGACAAGCTGACCGAGGGCATTGCGCAGATCGCGGCCGCCTTCGCACCCGAGCCCGTGATCGTGCGCCTCTCGGACTTCAAGTCGAACGAGTACGCGAACTTGATCGGCGGCAAGGTCTACGAGCCGCACGAGGAAAACCCGATGCTCGGGTTCCGCGGCGCCTCGCGCTACGTCGATCCCACGTTCCGGCCCTGCTTCGAGCTCGAGTGCCGGGCACTCAAGCGCGTGCGCAATGACATGGGACTCACCAACGTGCAGGTGATGGTGCCGTTCGTCCGCACGTTGAAGGAAGCCGAGCAGGTGACGGGCCTGCTTGCCGACAACGGTCTCGGCCGCGGCGTCAACGGGCTCAAGCTCATCATGATGTGCGAGCTGCCGACGAATGCGCTGCTCGCGACGGACTACCTCAAGTTCTTCGACGGCATGTCGATCGGCTCGAACGACATGACCCAGCTCGTGCTCGGGCTCGACCGCGACTCGGGGATCGTCGCGAAGCTGTTCGATGAGCGCGATCCCGCCGTCAAGGCCATGCTCGCGATGGCGATCCGTGCCTGCAAGGCCGAGGGCAAGTACATCGGCATCTGCGGCCAGGGCCCGTCGGACCATCCCGAGCTCGCGCGCTGGCTGGTCGATGAGGGCATCGACAGCCTGTCGCTCAACCCGGATACCGTGCTCGAGACCTGGCTCTTCCTCGCGGGCGTGACCCGCTCCTAGGCGGGCGCCCGCATCAGGCGAGGTTCGGCCGCGCCGCTTCCCAGTTGCGCCCGTCGAAGGGCGTCACCGCCATGCTGACGATCGTTGCCGGATCGAGGCAGCGCGCGTGCACGCTGTAGCCGTCCGGATGCGAGCGCGGCACATAGAACGACTTGATCCCGCACGTCCGGCAGAAGAAGTGACGCGCGGTTCCCGTGTTGAAGCGGTACTCGGCAAGCGCTTCCGCGCCACGCACGAGCCGAAAGCGCGACTTCGGCACGATCAGGTGCAGGAAGCCCGTCATCGCGCACACCGAGCAGTTGCAGTCCGAGACCTCGAGCGCGGCCGGCGCATCGACCTCGAAGGCGACCGCGCCGCAGTGGCAGCCGCCGCGGTGCACGACGAACGGAGCCGCGCTCATCGCGGCGCTCCCGCTGTCGGGGGATGGGTAGTCGGCGCGGATGGGGCGGGCACGGCGATGGCCTCGGCTGGGCGGGGAAACGGAGTCTAAGACGTCGCGCGGCCGCCCGCAGCCCCGGTACAGACCCCGTCGGTCGCCCCCACCCGCGCGAGCACCGCGATCGTGCGCCCGCCCGGACGACTCACCACGCAACGAACCTCGACGCCGGTAAGCGCGGGCGGCAGCGGGGGCAGCCGGACCCCGACGGGCGTGAGCCCATAGCCCAGAAAGTCGCGCCAGTCGGACATCGACCATTTCGGCATGCCCGGCACGAGCCAGGCGATTCGCGCCTCGCCGCCGCGCGCGGCGAGCGCCGCGGCCGCCTCGGCTGCCGCGTCCGGCCCGTCGCCAAGGACCCCCGCCCGCTCGCTGGCCGGAACGTACAAGCTCGTCATCGCCACCGTCGTCTCGTCGGCGCCGAGCACGATCAGCGGCCGGTGTGCCGCGGCCGCGCGAATGCTCCCCGCGAAGTCCTCGAGGCTCTGCCAGCGATTGAGAGGTCGCTCGATCGGGGCCAGCACGACGGTCAGGACAATCGCGACGGCGAGCGCCTGGCGCGGCACGGCGCCCGCCCCAGGAGCCGCGGGCCGAAGCGCGAGCACGACGGCCGCGGTGCTGCCCGCGAGCGCGAGCACGCCGAGTGCGATGCCGGTGGAATCCCGAAGCGCCGGCGCAAAGGAGAGGAACGCCGCGACCAGCCCAAGCACGAGCGCGAGGGCCGCGATCAGCCACGCCGTCACCCGCCAGCAGATGCGATCCGTGCGATCGAGCGCGGCGCCGGCGCTCCCGGCGTAGAGGCCGATCAGGAGCACGAAGCCAAGCTCGACCGGCGCGTAGTAGACGCCGCGTGCGGTGGCGGCGAGCGAGAGCGCGAACGTCGCCGGCACGATCGCGCCGAAGGCGAGTCGCCAGGCGGTGCCCTCCGCGCCCGCGACGCGCCAGCGCCTGAGGCCCCGCCGCGCGGCGGCGAAGGCCAGCGCGACCCACGGCAGCAGGTAGAGCGGGAGCTCGAGAAGGTACTTGCCGGGAGAGTTCTGGTGTCCGGCCGCGTAGGCGAACTCGGGTGGCGCATCGAGCGCGACCGCGCGACCGACGAGGTTGTACCAGAACATCACCTTCAGCGACTCGCGCCCGCCGGGCAGCCGGTCGACCGCACAGACCCACGCGCCGATGGCGGCGAGCACGAGCGGCGCACCGGCCCAGAGCTCCCACCGCACGAGCTCCCGCCAGCGCCGCTCGAGGACGATGACGGTCAGGAAGGCGAGCACGGGCACGAGCCAGCCCGCGAAACCCTTCGCGAAGAACGAAAGAGCGAGTCCCGCGTTGAAACCGAGGTAGCCGACCACCCGCTCGCGTCGGCCACGCGCCGTGAGCCCGGCGTAGGCGCCCGCGAGCGCGAGCGCAGTCCCGGCGACGAGCGGCGCATCCGTCGCGAGCCAGATGAGCACTTGATAGAGCTGCAGCGCCGTCAGCGCGACGACTCCCGCCGTGAAGGCGGCCGTCCGACCCGCCGCCCTGGCCGCGAGCGAGGCCATCGCGAAGGCCGTGATGAGGATGTAGAGGAGGTTCGGCACGCGTGCCGCCGCGGGCGAGGACCCAAGCGCATGGACGCTCGCTCCACCGAGCCAGTAGAGGAGCGGCGGCTTCTCCGCGAACGGCCGACCGCCAAGCTCGGGGAGTGCCTTGGCGCTCTGCGTCGCCATCGCGACGACGAGGCTCGCCTCGCGTGGCTCATCGGGCGTGTAGAAGACGCGGCCGAAGAGCCCGACGCAGGCAATCGGCAGCAGCACGAGGAGGAGACGCGCGGTCGGCAGCGCCCTCACGTGCCCGGCACGAACAGCGTGGCGCGGTAGTGCTTGAGCTCATTGATCGAGTCGCGCACGTCATCGAGTGCCTGGTGCGAGTTCGACTTGCTGAGGCCCGCGAGCGCCGCGGGCGCCCAGCGCCGCACGAGCTCCTTGAGCGTGCTGACGTCGAGGTTCCGGTAATGGAAATAGCGTTCGAGCGCCGGCATCCAGCGCGCCAGGAAGCGCCGGTCCTGGCAGATGCTGTTGCCGCACATCGGCGATGCACCGGGCGCGAGCCATTCCGACAGGAACTCGATCGTCGCGCGCTCGGCATCGCCTTCGGGCGTGGAACTCCTGCGGACCCGCTCGATGAGTCCGCTCGCGCCGTGGGTCCGCTGGTTCCAGGCATCCATCGCGGCGAGCGCCTCCTCGGACTGGCGCACCGCGAGCACCGGGCCCTCGGCGAGCACGTTGAGGTCCCGGTCGGTGACGATGGTCGCGATCTCGATGATCCGGTCGGACTCGGGGACGAGGCCCGTCATCTCGAGATCGATCCAGGCGAGGTTGTCGGGATGTTGCGGCATGGTGCTCGGTTGCCGCTGATTCTAGCAGAGGCTACAGTGCCGCCTCTTCCGGAATCCCGCCCATGCATCCGCTCACCGCTGCCTTTCTGCTGACGCTCGCGCTCATGGTCGCGGCGCGCTGGTGGCTGGCCTCGCGCCAGCTCGCCGCCGTGCGCGCCCATCGGGACGTCGTGCCGCCGGCCTTCGCCGCGACCATCACGCGCGCCGACCACGAGAAGGCGGCGGACTACAACGCCGCCCGCCTCGCGCTCGGGCGCATTGAACTCGTGTTTGACGCAGTGCTCCTGCTCCTCGTGACGGTCGGTGGCGGCTTTGCGCTCCTCGATCGCTGGATCGGCGGCTTCGGCCTCGGGCCCCTCTGGCACGGCGTCGCGACGCTGGCGGCCCTCGCGACCGGGCTGTCGCTTGCCGGGTTACCGCTCGGTATCTACGCGACGTTCCGCATCGAGGCACGGTTCGGCTTCAACCGCACGACGCCCGCGCTCTTTGCGCTCGATCTCGTTCGCTCCTTCGGTGTCGCGGTGCTCCTCGGCATACCGCTCCTCGCGCTTCTCCTCTGGCTGATGGGCGCCGCCGGCCGCTTCTGGTGGCTGTACGCGTGGGGTGCGTGGGTCGTGTTCGGGCTCCTCGTCAGCTACGCCTACCCGAGGTTCATCGCGCCGCTCTTCAACCGCTTCCACCCGCTCGAGGCGGGCGCGCTGCGCGAGGCGGTCGAGCGCATCATGCAGCGCTGCGGCTTCGCGGCGGACGGCGTCTTCGTGATGGACGGCTCGCGCCGCTCGAGCCACGGCAATGCGTACTTCACCGGCGTCGGTCGCAGCAAGCGCATCGTGCTCTTCGATACGCTGCTCGAGCGCCTCGAGCCCGTCGAAGTCGAGGCCGTGCTCGCGCACGAGCTCGGCCACTTCCGGCTGCACCACATTCGCCAGCGCCTCGTGCTCAGCTTCGCCTTCGCGCTCGCGGGCTTCGCGATCCTGGGCCTGGCGGCGGGCGACCCCGGCTTCTACGCCGCACTTGGCGTGCCGACGCCGAGCACGCACGCAGCGCTCGCGCTCTTTGCGCTGGTGGTGCCGGTGTTCCTCTTCCCGCTCGCACCGCTCGGCAGCTGGTGGTCGCGCCGCCACGAGTTCGAGGCCGATCGCTTCGCGATCGCCCACTCGGACGGGTCCGCCCTCGCCCGCGCACTCGTCAAGCTCTACCGCGACAACGCCTCGACGCTGACACCGGATCCGCTCTATTCGGCGTGGCACGACTCGCATCCGCCGGCGCTGACGCGCATCGCCGCGATCGAGAGAGCCGGTTGAAGCGCCGGGGGCGCGAGCCGCGCGTAGCGCCGGACGCACCCGATCTCGCGGACGGACGCGTCGTCGCGAGCTACGGCCAGCAGGTCGAGGTCGAAGGCAGTGACGGCCGACGCATACCCTGCCGGTTGCACGGCCGGCGACTCGACGTCGTGTGCGGCGACTGGGTGCGCTTCGGCTACGCGCCGGCGGACACCAGCCAGGGCATCGTCTACGAGCACAGGCCGCGCACCTCGCTCCTCGCGCGACTCGCGAGCGGCGGCCAGGCGGAGCCCGTGGTTGCGAACCTGACCCAGCTCGTCGCGGTCGCGGCCCCGTTGCCCGCACCCGACTGGTTCGTGATCGACCGCTACCTCGCGGGCGCCGCGTGGTCGGGCGTTGCCGCCGTGGTCGCCTTCAACAAGACCGAGCTCGAGAGAGCCCCGGGCGTCACGCGCGAGCTCGCTGGCTACGCCGCGATCGGTTACCCCATCGTCGAGACCTCGAGCCGCGCCGCGCCCGGCATCGCCGCCCTCGCCCTCCAGCTCAAGGGCCACGTGAGCGTGCTGGTCGGACAGTCGGGCACGGGCAAGTCGAGTCTTCTGAATGCGCTCGCACCCGAGGCGCGCGCCGTCACGCAAGAGATTTCCGCGGCGTCGGAGGAAGGCAGGCACACCACGACGACCGCGGTCCTGCATCGGCTCGCAACGG
>CAYNCY010000001.1:0-35450 GCA_964395195.1 uncultured Steroidobacteraceae bacterium | reverse complement strand
GCGGGCGCATCGTCGAGAGCGGCTCGCACGAGGAGCTGATGCGCCTCGATGGCCGGTACGCGATGCTTTTTTCGCTGCAGGCGCGCGGCTACCGCTGAGGGGTGACCCCGGCCCCGGGGTCTTGCCCTCCCCGCCGGTACTGGCCAACATAGCGCGCCCGGGCGCCCTCTGCGGCACTCCGGCCGCCACGGACCCACCCTGCCAACACCCGACGCGCCCGGCGCGTACACCATGAAACTCCACCAGCTCAGGTACCTGACCGCGGTCGTCCAGAACGGACTCAACATCACGACCGCCGCGCGCAAGCTCCACACGTCCCAGCCGGGCGTCAGCAAGCAGCTGAAGCTCCTCGAGGACGAGCTCGGGTTTCCGCTGTTCGAGCGCGAGGGCAGGAACCTGATCAGCGTCACCGCGGCCGGGCAGCAGGTCGTCGACCGCGCGCTCAGGATCCTCGAGGAAGCACAGAACATCCGTCGCCTGTCGGCCGACCTCAAGGACGACCGGACGGGCTCCCTCTCGATCGGCACCACGCACACGCAGGCGCGCTACGTGCTGCCACCGATCGTGCAGCAGTTCCGCGGCAGCTATCCGGAGGTCGACCTGCACCTGCACCAGGGCACGTCGGAGCAGATCGCCGAGCTCGCGAAGCTCGACCGCATCGACTTCGCGATCGCGACCGGCGCCGATCCGCTCTTCCCGGGGCTGGTGCTGCTGCCCTGCTACCGCTGGCAGCGCCGCATCGTCGTGCCGCGCGGGCATCCGCTCGCCACCGAGCGCGACGTCACGCTGAAGGCGCTCGCGCGCTACCCGCTCGTCACGTACACGTTTAGCTTCGGCGGGCGCTCCTCGCTCCCGGCGCTCTTCGAGAGCGCCGGCCTCAAGCTCAACGTCGCGCTGACCGCGAGCGATGCCGACGTCATCAAGACGTACGTCCGCCTCGGCCTCGGCGTCGGCATCCTCGCCAGCATGGCGATCGACCCGAAGGAAGACGACGACCTCGTCGTGCTCGACGCGGCGCACCTCTTCGCCCCGCACGTCACCTGGATCGGGTTCCGCCGCGGACGCCTGCTGCGCGGCTACATGTACGAGTTCCTGAAGGCCTTCGCGCCGCATCTCAACCGGCGACTCGTCGACCAGGCGATCCGCGCCGGGTCCGGCGAGGCGCTCGCCGCGCTCTTCGCCGACGTCGAGCTCCCGGTCCGCTGAACCTCGAGGCTGCCTCGCCATGCTGTCCCGCCACCGTCTCCTGCACTTCATCTTCGGCGCGACGCTGCTCGCGGCCCTCGGCGCATGCGGGCGGCCGCCGCACCCGGAGGTGCCGCGGGAGGCGCTGGTGCCCGGACACTACCGCGCGACGCTGCTCCTGCCGGCTGGCGAGCTGCCGTTCGGGTTCGCGGTGACCAACGAGGGCGGCCACCTGGCGGTCGCGCTCGAGACCGGCGCCGAATCGGCGAAGTCGACCGAGATCTCGGTCGACGGCCGGCACTTCGTGCTGCGTCTCAACGGCTACGAGAACCGGATCGAGGCGACGCGCGATGCCACGGGGCTCACCGGCGTTGCGGTCCTGATGCGCCGCGGCGGCCGCGAGGTGCGGCTGCCGTTCCATGCCGTCGCCGGCGAGAACTACCGCTTTGCCGCGACACCCTCGGCCGACGCGCCGAGCGTCGCGGGCCGCTGGGCCGTGACCTTCACCGGCAAGGATGGCGCCACGCTCCCTGCAATCGCGGAGCTCAACCAGGACGGCGCGCACGTCATCGGCACGATCCTCGATCCAACGGGCGATCATCGCTACCTCGAGGGCGACGTCGTGGGCGATGAGCTGCGCCTGTCGCGCTTCGACGGCGGGGCGGCGTTCCTGTACCACGCGCGCCTGCTGCCCGACGGCACGCTCAAGGGGAGCTTCTGGTCCGGCAACTGGTCCGAGCAGGAGCTCGTCGCGCGGCGCGATGAGAACGCATCGCTCACCGACCCGGCGGTCGCGGCCGCGGCGGCCGCGGCCGATGCGCCCTTTGCATTCAGCTTTCCGGACCTCGACGGCCACACCGTGTCGTTCACCGACGAACGCTTCAAGGGCAAGGTGCTTGTCGTCGCGCTCGGCGGCAGCTGGTGCCCGAACTGCCACGACGAGGCGGCCTTCTTCGCGCCGCTATACCGCGAGCTGCATCCGCGCGGTCTTGAGATCGTCAGCCTCGAGTTCGAGTATTTCGGTGATTTCCCGCAGGCAGCGGCGGCCAATCGCCGCTTCGTTGCCGAATACGGCATCGAGTGGCCGGTGCTGATCGCGGGGATCTCGGACAAGGACGAGGCGACCCGCAAGCTCCCGCGACTCGGCCGCGTGTTCGCGTTCCCGACGACGCTGGTGCTCGACCGCAAGGGCGTCGTGCGCAATGTACACTCCGGCTTCGCAGGTCCTGCGACCGGCCGGCATTACGATGAGTACCGGCGCGAGTTCACGACGCTCGTCCAAACCCTGCTCGCCGAACACGATTGAGCGAAGGAACCGATCCATGTTGAAGATCAGCGAACTCACCGCGCCGCCCAGCCTCGAGCTCTTCAGCGAGCTCGTCGAGCTCCTGCAGGACTCGGTCGCGGGCGGCGCATCGATCGGCTGGACCGAGCGCCCCACGACCAAGGAAGCGCGCAACTACTGGACGCAGGTGCTCGAGGCGGTCGGGCGCGGCGAGCGGCTCCTGTTCGTGGCCACCGACAATCACGTGTGTGCGGGCGCGATCCAGGTCGCCTTCGCGCAGCGCCAGAACGCGCGGCACCGCGCCGAGGTGCAGAAGCTGATGGTGCATTCGCAGTACCGCCGGCGCGGCACTGGCCGGGCGTTGATCACGGCGCTCGAGGCAGCGGTGGCGGCGCGCGGCATTGCACTCCTCACGCTCGATGTACGCACGGGCGACCCCGCCGAGCATCTGTGCCGGCGCGCCGGCTACCAGCTGGTCGGCACCGTCCCCGGCTTCGTGCGGTCGACCCAGGGTACGTTCGACCCGACTTCCATCTACTACCGCCAGCTGAGCCCGGCGGCGGTCGAGGCCTAGGAGCGCGCCGTGCCTTCCTTCGATGTCGTCTCCGAGCTCGATCACCACGAAGTCAGCAACGCGGTCGACCAGGCAACCCGCGAGCTCGACGGCCGCTTCGATTTCAAGGGCACCGACGCCAAGTTCACGCTCGAAAAGAGCGAGCTCACGCTCGATGCGCCGGCTGATTTTCAGCTCAAGCAGATGCTCGACATCATCAAGCTCAAGCTAACCAAGCGCGGCATCGACCTCGTGTGCCTCGAGATCAAGGATCCGGAGGTCAACCTCGCGCGCGCCAAGCAGAAGGTCGTGCTGCGCGAGGGCATCGATGCCGAGAACGCCAAGAAGATCCAGCGGGCGATCAAGGACTCGAAGCTGAAGGTGCAGGGCGCGATCCAGGGCAACAAGGTGCGGGTCACCGGCAAGAGCCGTGACGATCTGCAGACGGCGATTGCGATGCTGCGCAAGGAGAAGCTCGAGGTCGCGCTGCAGTTCAACAACTTCCGCGATTGATGAGCGGCGTTTTCCTAGATTTTGCGACCGTCAGCTACGACGGCGACCTCAATCCCGCCTCCCTGCTCCGGACGCTGCCGGGCTTCGTCGTCCACGACCTGACCAGCGACGCGGAGCTTGCGGGACGCCTCGCCGGCCGCACCGTCGCGGCCGCGAACAAGGTCGAGTTCACGCGCGCGCTGCTGACCCAATCGCCCTCGCTCAAGCTCGTCGCATTGACGGCGACGGGCACCAACAACGTCGACCTCGTCGCGGCGCGCGAGCTCGGCATCGGTGTCTGCAACGTGCGCGAGTACTGCACGGCCTCCGTCGTGCAGCACGTGTTCGCGGTGCTGCTTGCGCTCACCCATCGCCTGCGCGAATACGACCGCGCGCTCAAGGCCGGCGCCTGGGATTTCGCGGGCGGCTCGAACGCGCAGGTCTTCCCGGTCCGGGAGCTCGCGGGCCGCACGCTCGGCGTCGTCGGCTTCGGTACGCTCGGCCGCGGTGTCGCCGAGATCGCGCGCGCCTTCGGGATGCAGGTGATCCTCGCCAACCGCGTCGGGGAGCCGCCCGCGCCCGGGCGACTCGATCTGGATGCACTCCTGCCGCTCGCGGACGTGGTGACGCTGCACTGCCCGCTGACGCCCGCCACCCGCAATCTCATCTCGGCGCGCGAACTTGCACTGATGAAGCCGGGTGCGATCCTGATCAACACTGCGCGCGGCGGCCTCGTCGATCCCGCCGCGCTCGCCGCCGCGCTCAGGTCCGGACATCTGGGTGGCGCTGCGATCGATGTCCTCACCGAGGAGCCGCCGGTGCACGGGAGTCCGCTCCTCGCACCCGACCTCGTGAACCTCATCGTGACGCCCCACACCGCATGGGCCGCGCGGGAGGCCCGACAACGGGCGATCGATGAGACAGCCGCGAACATCGAGGACTTCCTCGCCGGCGGGCGGCGCGGACGCGTCGTCTGACGCCGGTGTCCGCCCATTCTGTACTGTCATTTAGTAATTGACACTGTGTCAATGACTTGCTAGGCTGATCCCATGTCGTACATCGCCGAGCGCCGGGTCGAGGAAAAGGAACGCCGTCGGGGCGAGATCACCGACGCCGCCGAACGCCTGTATGCCGAGCACGGCTGGGATGCGGTCACGATGGACCAGGTCGCGAAGAGCGCGCGACTGTCGCGGGCTCTCGTGTACGTCTACTTTCGCGACAAGGAGGAACTCCTGTTCGCGATCAGCGAGCGCGCGATGCGCGTGCTCCGTGAACGCTTCACCGAGGCCGCCCTGCGCCACGTCCGCGGCATCGACCAGATCCACGCAATCGGACGCGCCTACATGGCGTACGCCCACGAATTCCCCCACTATTTTGACGCCTGCGCGCGCTTCCAGGCCCATTCGGTCGCCCCGGATGCGGGCTCCAACGAGGGCGCGTGCCGCATCGCCGGCGACCGGGCGATCGCCGTCGTCGTCGAGGCGATCGCGAAGGGCATCGGCGATGGCAGCGTCCGGGCCGACATCGGCCCGCCCATGCTGGTCGCCGTCTCCATGTGGGCTTTCACGCACGGGATCATCCAGCTCGCGATGGCCAAGGGCGCCGATCTCGCGCACCTCGGCATCGCGCCGGCCGACTTCGGCGAGTTCGCCTTCGGCCTCGTGCACGACATGGCCGTCCCCCGCCCGGCCGGGTGACTTTTTTTGCCCTGAACCTGACACATGTCTAACCTCTCAACACGTGATTATCTCCGCGAGCTGATCGCCGTCCTCGCGCTCGGCGCCGTCCTTGCACTCCTTTTCGCGATCCCGGCGGCCCGCGCGGCGGCGCCCGAGCCGCCCGAGGCCACCGCTTCGATCGGCTCGGTCGTCGATGGCCTGGTGGGTGAGGCGCTTCGCGCCAACCTTGAGATCGACATGGCGGGTGCCACCGTTGCCGAGCGCCTCGCCGCACTCGACGCCGCACGCGCGCGCTACCTGCCCGCGCTCGATTTCAACGCGCGCTACTCCGCCGCCGACGGCGGCCGCACGATCGACGTACCGGTCGGCGATCTCCTGAACCCCGTCTACTCGACGCTCAACCAGCTGACCGGCACCTCGCGCTTTCCCTCGATCGCGAACCAGGAGATCAACTTCCTGAGGAGCCGCGAGCAGGACACGAAACTCACGCTGTCGCAGCCGCTTTACGACGCACGCCTGGGTCCGGCGCGCGCCGCCGCCGCCGCCGACTACGCTGCGGCAAGCGCGACGCGAAGCGCCCTCGCCAGCCGCATCGAGCGCGACATGCGCACGGCCTACTACCGCTGGCTCGAGGCGCGTGCGCGCGTCGGCATCCTCGGCGTCACGCTCGAACTCGCGCGCGAGAACCAGAGGGTCAACGAGAGCCTCTTCAAGAACGGCAAGATCACGCGCGACCTCGTCTATCGCGCCGAGGCGGACGTGCTCGAGGTCGAGCAGACCAAGCTCGCCGCCGAGAACGCGACGCAGCTCGCGCAGAGCTACGTCAACCTCATCCGCAACGTGAGCTTCGATGCGCCCCTCGCCGTCGCGGCGGTCGATGACGCCGACGTCGCGGCGCTCAAGACTGAACTCGCCGCGCGCCTCGGCAACAGCGCGTTCCGTTACCAGGGACTCGCGACGACTGCGCTCGACCGCCGGCCCGAGCTCAAGGAGCTCGCCGCCGAGGCCGACGCCGCCGCGGCGGGCGAGCACCTGGCGCGCGCCGCGTTCCGCCCGCAGCTCGCGCTCGCGGTCGATGCCGGCACGCAGGGCGCGGGCTACGGCTTCACGAGCGAGGACCGCTACGTGCTCGCCTCGGTGGTCCTCAAGTTCAACCTGTTTGCAGGCGGCGCCGACCGTGCCGGGCTGGCCGGCGCGCGCGAGCGGCGCAAGAGCGCGCTCGACGGCAAGAGCCTGGCCGAGCAGCGCATACGCCTGGAAGTGCAGCAGGCGCTGCAGGATTTCGAAGTGGCGGAAGCCTCGCTCGGCACCGCCGCGAAGCGCGCCGAGGCGGCCGCGGGCGCCTTTCGCATCGCCGAACGCAAGCGCGACCTCGGCCAGATCAACCAGGCCGAGTTCGTCGATGCGCGCCGCGTGCTGACGGACGCCCGCCTCAACCTCAACGTCACGCGCTTCACCGCGCTCGGCAGCCTCGCCAACCTCGAGTACGCGGTCGGCCCCGGCCGCCAACCGCTCCTTCCGGAAAGTCCGCCATGAAAGCCTCTCGCCTCGCTCTCGGCACCGTCATCCTCGCACTCGGGCTCGTCGCGCTCGCCGCCTGCGGGCGACGCGGCCCCGAGCCCGAGATCGCGACCGCGCGCCCGGTGCGCGTCGCGCCGGTCGCGACGGCGCCCATCGGCGACACCGTGCGTGCGGTCGGGCTCCTGGGACCGAAGGACGAGGCACGCCTCGCCTTCAAGATCGGCGGCGTGATCGAGGCCATCCACGTCGAGGAAGGTGCGGCCGTGCGCGCGGGCGAGGTACTCGCGCTCGTCAAGCAGACCGAGGTGGCCTCGCTCCTCGACCAGGCGCACCAGGCCTCGACCAAGGCCGACCGCGATCTCGCGCGCGGCCAGGCGCTCTTTGCCGACGGCGTCGCGACCGAGGAACAGGTGCAGGACCTGACTACCGCGGCGCGCGTCGCGGCGGCGACGCTGCGCACCGCCGAGTTCAACTCCGCGTACGCGCGCATCGTCGCGCCGTCCGACGGCGTCGTGCTCAGGAAGCTCGCCCAGCCGAACGAGCTCGTGCAGGCCGGCCAGCCGGTGCTGATCGTCGGCGGCGGCAGCCGCGGCTGGGTCGTGCGCATCGGGCTCGCGGATCGCGATCGCGTGCGTTTCGGGCTCGGCGACGCGGCGCGCGTCGAGTTCGATGCCTTTCCCGGCCAGACCTTCGCCGGCCGCATCGGCAACCTCGCCTCGAGCGCCGATCCCGCGACCGGGACGTTCACGGTCGAGATCCAGGTCGAGCCCGGCACCGCCAGGTTCGTGCAGGGACTCGTCGCCCGCGTGAGCCTCGCGCCGCGCGATGCGCCGCTCGGCCGCGTGGTGCCCGTCACCGCGCTCATCGAGGCGAGCGGCAACGAGGCGAGCGTGTTCGTGTTCGACCCTGCGCGGAAGGTCGTCAATCGCGTCGCGATTCACATCGGCCACCTCGCGGACGGCGCGGTCGAGGTGCTCGATGGCCTGCCGCTCGGCACGCAGGTCGTCATCGACGGTGCGGCGTTCCTCGAGAACGGCGAGACGGTGCGCATCGCACTCGACTCCGCCGCCGCCGCGGCGCACGCGGGCTGAGGGACGCGCATGAGCATCTGGGCATTCGCGGTCCGCCGCTGGCAGTTCACGCTGGTCGTGTTTGGCCTGCTGATCGCACTCGGCGTCGCGAGCTATACGAGCATCGCGCGCTCCGAGGATCCGAACTTCCCGTTCCCGGCGACGACCATCACGCTGGTTTGGCCGGGCGCGGATCCCGCCGACATGGAACGCCTCGTCGTGAAGCCGATCGAGGACGCCGTCAACACGCTCGACAACATCAAGAAGATCGTCTCGAGCGCGCACGACGGCATCGCCGTGGTGCACGTCGAGTTCTATTACGGCTCCGACCCCGAGAAGAAGCAGGACGAGGTCATCCGCGAGTTCAATCGCATCCGCACGACGCTGCCCGCGGACATCTCGCAGATCGACATCCGCAAGAACAACCCCGGGCTCGTCAACATCGTCGAGATGGCGCTCGTCAGCGACACGGCGACCTACCGGTCGCTCAAGGAACAGGCGGAGCATCTCAAGGACCTGATGGAGACCGTCAAGGGCGTGCGCACCGCCGAGACGTGGGCCTTCCCGACGCCCGAGGTTCGCGTCGCCGTCGACCTCGAGCGCCTCGCGCAGGCCGGCGTCACGCTCGGCCAGGTGACGCAGGCGATCCAGGGCCAGAACGTCAACGTGCCGGGTGGCGCGGTCGATGTCGGACTTCGGCGCTACAACCTGCGGACATCCGGCAGCTACGGCTCGCTCGAGGAGATCGGCGGCACCGTGGTCGGCGCCGCCGGCGGGCGCATCGTCAAGCTGAGCGATGTCGCGGCGGTGAGCTGGGACACGGACGAGGCGGCCTACACCGGCCGCTACGGCGGCAAGCGCGCCGTGTTCGTCACGGCGAACCAGAAGGACAACACCAACATCTTCAAGGTGCGCGACGGCATCTACGGCAAGCTCGCCGAGTTCGAGCGTGCGCTGCCGCCCGACATCCGGCTCGAGCGCGGTTTCGACCAGTCGCAGAACGTCGCCAATCGCCTCGACCGCCTCGGTGGTGACTTCGCCCTCGCCGTCGGACTCGTCCTGCTGACCCTGTTGCCGCTTGGCCTCAGGGCGGCGGGCGTCGTGATGATCTCGGTGCCGCTGTCGCTCGCGATCGGGCTCGCGCTCCTCTATGCGACCGGCTTCGGGCTCAACCAGCTGTCGATCGCGGGCTTCGTGCTGGCGCTCGGCCTCCTGGTCGACGACTCGATCGTCGTCGTCGAGAACATCGCCCGCTACGTGAGGAGCGGCTACGGCCGCGTCGAGGCCGCGATCAAGGCGACCGACCAGATCTACCTGGCCGTGCTCGGCTGCACCGCGACACTGGTGCTCGCCTTCGTGCCGCTCCTCTTCCTGCCGGAGGGTGCGGGCGAGTTCATTCGTTCGCTGCCAGCCGCGATCCTGTACACGGTGCTCGCCTCGCTCTTCGTCGCCTTCACGGTCATCCCGTTCCTCGCGAGCCGGATGCTGCGAAGCGGCACCGCGACCCCGCCGCCGGTGAGCCCGCAGGGAAGCATTCGCGGCGCTCTCGGCCGGTTCATCGAGCGCTTCGACGTGCTCGCCGACCGGGTGCTCGAGCGGGTCATGGACGCGATCCACCGCGTCTACGGTCCCGCGCTCAAGTGGGCGCTCGAGCGCCCGCGCGCGGCACTCCTCGCGGCACTCGGTATCTTCGCGCTCGCGCTCGCGACGGTGCCGCTGATCGGCTTCAGCCTCTTCCCCTCGGCCGACGTGCCGCAGTTCATGGTGCGGGTCGATGCGCCCGATGGCGCGAGCGTCGTCGAGACCGACCGCGCACTCAAGTACGTCGAGGCCGAGCTCGGCAAGCACCGCGAGATCAAGCGCTGGTACACGAACCTCGGCCATGGCACGCCGCAGGTCTATTACAACGTCTTCCCGCAGGGTCGCGCCGCCAACGTCGGCGAGATCTTCGTCGAGCTGACCGAGTTCGACGCGCGCCATACGCCGGTGCTCTTCGATCAGCTCCGGGCGCGCTTTCGCGACTACCCGGCGGCGCGCATCTCGCTCAAGCAGTTCGAGCAGGGACCGCCGATCGACGCACCGGTCGCGATCCGGATCGTGGGACCCGAGATCGACGGCCTGCGGATGCTGGCCGCCGAGGTCGAGAAGGCACTGAAGTCGACTCCCGGCACGCGCGACGTCGAGAATCCCGTGCGCCTCCTGCGCACCGATCTCGATCTTGGCATCGACACGCAGAAGGCGGGCCTCCTCGGGGTCTCGGCGCTCGAGGCCAACCGCACGGTGCGTCTCGCGATCGCGGGACTGTCGGCCGGGCAGTTCCGGGCGCCGAACGGCGATGAGTACGACATCACGCTGCGGCTGCAGATGAAGGACCGCCCGACGATCGAGGCGCTCGATGCGATTGAGGTGAGCACGGCCACGGGGCGCCAGGTGCCGCTGCGGCAGATCGCGACGCCGCATTTCTCGACCGCGCCGAACGCGATCAACCGCTACAACCGCGAGCGCCAGGTCACGGTCTCGGCCGAGACGATGACCGGCTACAACACCGCGCGCGTCACCCAGGCCGTCGTCGCCGCGGTGCGGAAGATCGAGTTTCCGCCCGGCTACCGGTTCGTGATCGCGGGCGAGGTCGAGGCGCAGCAGGAGAGCTTCGGCGGCCTTCTCCCCGCAGTGCTCGTCGCGGTGTTCGGCATCCTCGCGGTACTCGTGCTCGAGTTCGGGAGCTTTCGCTCGACGCTGATCGTCGCCGGCGTGATTCCGCTGGGTGTCACGGGCGGCCTGCTCGCGCTCCTCGTCACCGGCTACACGCTCTCCTTCACCTCGATCATCGGCATGATCGCGCTGATCGGCATCGAGATTAAGAACTCGATCCTGCTCGTGGACTTCACCAATCACCTGCGCGAGGAAGGCATGCCGCTCGACGCCGCGATCGAGAAGGCAGGCGAGATCCGCTTCCTGCCGATCCTGCTGACGTCGGCGACGGCGATCGGCGGGCTCCTGCCGCTCGCGCTGCAGGGCTCGGGGCTCTACTCGCCGCTCGCGGTCGTGATCATCGGCGGACTGATTTCGTCCACGGTGCTCGCGCGGCTGATCACACCCGTCATGTACAAGCTGCTGCCGCCGTCAATCGAGCTGCGCGCGGAGCGCGCTTCCGCCTGAGCCCGCGCGGCCGCCGGGCGCTCCGGGCCGCGCCCGGCGGGGCCGCGGGGGCGTCGCTTGCCAGCGGAGGGTCTCCCTCGGCAGACTGCGCGCCCGCCTGTCACGATCGGGTCGAAAGCCTTGACCGGTCCGTCCCCGCCGCTGCCGCGTTCGCTCGGCTTCCTGCGCATGATCGCTGTCTTCAAGTTCGTGAAGGCACTCTTCGTGATCGCGACCGGCTTCGGGCTCCTGCGCTTCTACGATCCCAGGGTCACCGCGTGGCTCTTTCGCCTCTCGCACGAGTTGCCCTACGGGTTCGAACAGCGCCTGGTACGAGACGCGATGGCGTTCCTGAGCGGCATGAGCCCGCGGCGGATCCAGCTGATGGCGGCCGCGACGTTCATCTACGCAGCCCTCTTCCTGGTCGAGGGCGTCGGTCTCTGGCTCGGTCTGGTCTGGGCCGAGGTACTGACCATCGTCGCGACCAGCTCGCTGATCCCGGTCGAGATCTTCGAGATCCACCGCCACCCGACGATCGTCCGCGTGCTCGTACTGGTCGCGAACGTCGCGATTGCGGGCTACCTGGTCTGGCGTCTCCGGCGCGAAATGGCCGCCCACCGCGCCACGCTGGCGCTGCCGCCACCGACGGACTAGTCTCGACTCCCGCTTCCCGACCGGAGATCCCGCCGTGCGTACTACGACCGTGTTCGCCCTGTTCGCGATTGCCACCTCCGGATGCGCGGGCATGCAGACCTCGGGTCCCCGCGCGGTGGCTACGCTCGAGCCCCGCTCCGGGAGCACCGTCGGTGGCAAAGCCGAGTTCCGCCAGACGAGCCACGGAGTGCGCGCGCACGTCGAGCTCGCCGGCCTCGCGCCCGGCTCCGAGCACGGCTTTCACGTGCACGAGAAGGGCGACTGCTCTGCCCCCGATGGCGCGAGCGCGGGCGGACACTTCAATCCGACCGGCGTCGCGCACGGTCGTGCGTCCGCGACGCCGCACCACCTCGGCGACATGCCGAGCGTCGTTGCCGATGCCTCCGGGCGCGTGCGCGCGACCTTCGAACTCGCCGGGCTCACGCTCGACAGCGGACCGAACTCGATTGTTGGACGCAGCGTCGTGCTGCACGGCGGCGTCGATGACTTCACGACGCAGCCGAGTGGCAACTCGGGCCCGCGCATTGCCTGTGGTGTGATCGGTACTAAGTAGCGGTCGCGCGCGCGACCTGCCGGTTCGCGATCAGGACGCCGGCGCCAACGGCTGCGAGACCGACGGCGGTCGCGACGTCCACCCGATCGCCGAGCAGGAACCATCCGAAGATCGCGACGAGCACGGGCGCGAGTGGCGTCATGCTCGCCGCGGTCGCGGCACCCAGTCGCTCGACCGCGATGGCGAAGGCGATGAGCGCGACGATCGCCGTCACGACACCCTGGTAGACCCCCTGCACGAGGAGATCAGTCGCCGGCAGCGCCGCGAGGCGCTCGCCGCCGCCGGACGCGAGGTAGATCGGCACGTAGAGGATCCCGTTCGCGACCGCGACGATTGCGGCGTTGACGAGTGGACGCAGGCCGAGCACGCGGCTCGCGATCGTGAAGGCCGCCCAATGCACCGACGCGGCGATGATCATCGCGTAGCCGGCGAGGCGCGCGTGACCGTTCAGCAGATCGTGGCCAACGACGACGGCGACCCCGAGGAGCGTGATTCCGAGGCCGAGGAGCCGCATGCGCCCGAGCCTCTCGCCGAGGAAAAGCATCGCGAAGAGCGCGACGAGCGAACTCACGAGGCCGGGCCCGAACACCGCGGCTTGCCCTGAGTTCGCGATCAGGAGTCCTGTTCCGAAGAGGAGCAGGTACGGGACGCCCGCCCCGATCACGAGCGCCGCGAGCACCAGCGGCCGCCGCCACGGGATCTCGCGCCAGTTGAGTGCGAGCGCGGGGAGCAGCAGTAACCCCGAGATGGCGAATCGGAGCGCGGCGACGTCCGCTGGCAGCAGGCGCACCGTGACCGCGAGGCGCGTCATCGGGATCCAGCCAGCCCAGATCGCGACCGCGACGAGTGCAGCGACGAAGCCGGTGATCCGGCCACGGCGATCGGCGGGGCGGGGCATGCGCAAGGAGGCTCGGTTCGGGCGGGGCGGTATGTTAACCGGGGAATCCCTGACTGCGGGGCCGGGGGGCTAAAGATTCGGCACGCGCAGCCGCCAAGGAGGAGACCCGGCCGTGTCGACGCGACCCCGATCATGGAACCCGCACTCAAGGAACCCGGGGCGCTCCCGCCGCCGCGTACGCCGAAGCGCCCCGCACTCGACTGGATCGGGGCGATCTCGGCGCTGGCCGGCATCCTGGCCGCAGTCGCGGTCGCGCTCCTCGACCGCTACGGCGCGCGGCCACTGACGGTCGTTGTCGCCAGCGCCGCCGGCGCTGTCAACGTCTACGCACTCTTCCTCTGGCGGCGCCTGCGTGGCGCGCTCCTGCAGCGCGAGCACCTGCTCGATGAACTCAACGCCGCGAACGCGCGCGATGCTGCGCAGGCGCTCGAGCTCAGCAAGCTCTCGTGGGTCGCCGAACGCACCAGCAACGCGGTGATCATCACCGACCGCCGGGGTCGCATCGAGTGGGTCAACAAGGGCTTCACGGTCCTGACCGAGTGGCAGCCGGCGGAGGTGCTCGGCCGCTCGCCGGGCGAGGTGCTGCAGGGACCGGCGACAGACCTCGCCACGGTCGCGCGCATCCGCCGCGAGATCGCCCACCACCGCGCGGTCGATGAGGAGATAGTCAACTACTCGAAGACCGGGCGACTCTATTGGGTGCGGCTCGACATCCAGCCGGTGCTGGATCCGAGCGGCACCGTCACGCACTACGTCGCTGTGCAGACCGACGTCTCGGCCCAGAAGTCGATCGAGCTACAGCTGCAGCGCGCCCGCGACATTGCGCTCTCCGCCGCCGATGCGCGCGGCCAGTTCATCGCCAACACCAGCCACGAGATCCGGACCCCCATGAACGGCGTGCTCGGCATGACGGAGCTCCTGCTGCGCACCTCGCTCGATGAGCGCCAGCGTCGCCTTGCCGACACGATCCTCAGATCCGGTCGCCACCTGCTCGAGCTGCTCAACGACGTGCTTGATTACTCGAAGATGGATGCCGGGCGCTTCGAGCTCGTCAACGCACCGACCGACCTCGAGCGCGTGCTGCGCGATGCGCAGGGCGTCGTCGCGGAGACCGCGCGCGCCAAGGGCCTCGCGCTCGACGTGCAGGTGCTGCCCGCGCATGCCCCGCGCCTGCTCGCCGATGGCGCGCGGCTGCGCCAGGTGCTCGTGAACCTGCTCGGCAACGCGGTCAAGTTCACGGCCGAGGGACGCATCGCGCTCACCGTCACCGTGCAACCGGGCACGTGCGACGGGCTGCGCGCCACCTTCAGTGTCGCCGACACCGGCATCGGCATCGCGCCGAAGCTGCAGCGCCAGATCTTCGAGCCGTTCGTGCAGGCGGAGGCGAGCACGGCGACGCGTTACGGCGGCTCGGGGCTTGGCCTTGCGATCTGCGACAAACTGGTGCGCCTGATGGGCGGCGAACTCGCGGTCAAGAGCGACGTCGGCCAGGGCGCGAACTTCTCGTTCTCGCTCGACCTTGCGCGCGCGACGGACATCGAGTCGACGCAGAACGGCCTTGTGTCGCTTGGCGCGCTCGAACTCAACGTGCTGGTCGCCGAGGACTACCCGGTCAACCAGGACGTGATCCGCGAGTTCCTGGCGGAGCTCGGCTGTCGCATGCAGCTCGCCCGCAACGGCCGCGAGGCGATCGAGCTCTACGTCGAGGCGGGCGGCGCGTTCGACGTCGTGCTCATGGACTGTCGCATGCCACGCATGGACGGGTTCGATGCGACGCGCGCCATCCGCGACTGGGAGCGGGGCAGCGGCACGCGGCAGGTTCCGGTGATCGCGCTGACCGCGGGGGCGCTCGCGACCGAGCGCGAGCGCTGCGCAGCAGTCGGCATGAACGGCTTCATCGCAAAACCGGTGACGCTGGGCGAACTCCACGATGCACTCGCGGGCTACGCGCCCGCGCGGGAGCAAGTCGGTGCCGCGGCACGTGCCTGACGGCGCCCGTGATCAGCTCGCCGCGGGCGGGAGCGCGAGCCCGATGCGATCGGCGGCCCAGCGAAGGACGCGCTGCAGCCTCGGCACGGTCAGTGAGAGCGCCGCCGGAAAGGCGAGCCAACGGAACTCGTGGTGCTCGGCGCGGCCGATCTCCGGGTTGATCGGCAGCGTCACCGCGGCGCCGGGCGTTCGGGCGACGTAGAAACGAACGATCTTGCCGCCGGCATAGGGCTCGGTGTCGACCGAGTCCTCACCCCAGGCGAAATCGAGGTCGGCGAGTCCGGTCTCCTCGCGCGCCTCGCGCATGGCGCCCTCGAGCGGCGTCTCGCCGTCCTCGAGACGTCCTTTCGGCAGGTCCCAGTTGCGGTAGGCCCTTAAGAGCAGCACCTTGGGGCCGTCATGGGTCTCGCGGACGACGACGACGCCCGCGGCACGTTTCTGTCCACGGCTGCGCATCGCCCGAGTATATATCGCCGCCAGTCGGCATCAGGCGGCAGCCTCGTAGGCGAGAACGCCCGCGACGGCGCCGATCACCGCGCCGATGCGCACGGCGCTCTGGACGGCATCGCGCGCGACGCCGTGCTTCTTCAGGACCGCATCGTGCGCGTTCATGCACATGCCGCAGCCGTTGATGGCCGAGACGGCTAGCGAAACGAGCTCGAAGTCGGCCTTGTCGATGCCCGGGTTGCCGATTATGTTCATGCGCAGCCGCGCCGGCATCGTCCGGTACTCGGTGTCATCAACGAGGTGCGTGAAGCGGTAGTAGACGTTGTTCATGCCCATGATCGCGGCCGCGCCCTTGGCGGCGGTGACGGCCGCTTCATCGAGCACGGCACGCGCCAGCGCCTCGATGCGGTGGGCGAAGGCGGCGTTTCGCGCCGCAATGGCGGTCGCGAGCGCGACCAGCCAGATCTGCCGCTCGTTGAGTCCGGGCGCGCCCGATGGCGCGAGCACTGAGCCGAGGTTGAGCTTCAGGTCCTTGGCGTAGTCCGGGATTGAATCGCGAATCTCATCGAGTGTGGTCATGTTGATTCCTCAGCCGGTACCGCCGGGCGACCACCGGCCTGCCGACGCCTGCACTACGGGGGATGGCGTCGGCCGGGCCGGTGGCGCACGACAGTGTGCGTGGCGCCGTGTCAGGCGACCTTGAGCGTGTCCTCGCCCTTGTGCCAGTTGCACGGGCAGAGCTCGTCGGTCTGCAGTGCGTCCAGCACGCGCAGCACCTCGTCGGGGCTGCGGCCGACGTTGAGGTCGGTCACGTAGACAAAGCGGATCACGCCGTGGGGATCGACGATGTAGGTGGCGCGCTGTGCGACACCGGCTTCGGGATCGAGGATGCCGAGCGCGGTGGTGAGCTCGCGCTTGACGTCCGCGAGCATCGGGAACGGCAGGTTTCGCAGCTCTTCCTTGTCCTTGCGCCACGCCAGGTGCACGAACTCGGAGTCGGTCGAGGCACCGAACACGAGCGCATCGCGTGCGTTGAATTCCTTGTTGAGCTTGCCGAAGGCGGCGATCTCGGTCGGGCAGACGAAGGTGAAGTCCATCGGCCAGAAGAAGATGACCGCCCACTTGCCGTGGATCGACTTGCTGTCGAAGGGCTTGAAGGCCTTGTCGAGCTCGTTGCTGACTGCGCCGGTCAACGAGAATGCGGGAAACTTCTGTCCAATACCGAGCATGAATCTCTCCTCAGGGGATGTAGCTCCGCCCGGCGGGAAAGCGGGCGGCCAGGCACAGTCTCGGGGCAGGCCCTACATAGATCAAGTCGATTGTTCCTATCGTTGTGATAGGATCTGACTATGAATAGCGGAACTTCGGCATGAACCTCAGGGACCTGGGTTACCTGGTCGCGCTCGCCGACACCCGGCATTTCGGGCGCGCCGCCGCGAAGGCGCACATCAGCCAGCCGACGCTCTCGGCCCAGATCAAGAAGCTCGAGGACCAGCTCGGCGTGCAGCTCGTCGAGCGCCAGCCCCGCAATGTCGCGCTGACCGACATTGGCGTACGCATCGTCGCCCGAGCGCGGCGCATCCTGCAGGACGCCGATGACATCACCGAGCTCGCGCGCGAGTCCCGCGACCCGCTCGCGGGGGCGCTTCGCGTTGCGTTCATCCCGACGCTCGGACCCTACCTCCTGCCGCTCGTGACGCCGCGCCTGCGCAAGCAGCTGCCGCGGCTGCAACTGATGCTGTACGAGTACCAGACGGAGCCGTTGCTCGAGAAGCTGCGCGCCGGCGACCTCGATCTCGGCGTACTCGCACTCGGCGTCGACGTCAGCGGGCTCGACGTGATGCCGCTGCACGAGGAGGCCTTTACGCTCGCGGTACCCGCGACGCATCGCCTCGCGAAGAAGGCGAGCGTGCGGCCCGCCGATCTCGCCGGCGAGACGCTCCTCTTGCTCGAGGACGGTCATTGCCTTCGGGACCAGGCGCTCGACGTGTGCAGTCGCATCGACGTGCGCGAGGAAGAGGACTTTCGCGCGACGAGCCTCGAGACGCTGCGCCAGATGGTCGTCGCCGGGCTCGGCGTGACGCTCTTGCCCGAGCTCGCGACACAGGGGCCGTTCGCTCAGGCCAAGAACGTCGCGATCCGCCCCTTCGCGCGGCCGGCGCCGTCGCGGACGCTGGCGGCCGTGTGGCGGCGCAGCAGTACCCGCGGCCCCGCCATCGCCGCCGTCTGCGAGCTCCTCAAGGACGTGCTCGACGCACGTCGCTGAGGAAGGACCGTGATCAGCGCGGCGGCGGCGCGCCGAGCGCGCGGGCGGCCTCGTGCCGCCCCTCGACCAGGTAGTAGATGAGGTAGCCGAGACCGGCCGCCGCGGGAATGAGTCCGAAGAGATAGCCCTCTGCGCCGGTCTGGCCGAGAGCGGCCGTCAGCGCGAGTCCGACCAGCAAGAGCACGAGGCCGCGCAGCAGGTGCCGCGGCCGGCGCACGGTCGCGTTCGGGTCCGCGTCCATCGGATCCGGCGGCAGCTCCAGGCCCTTGTCGATGGCCGCGAGACGTTCGCGATGGCGGAAGTCGGCCCGCTGCATGCGCTGGCGGTGGGCGGCGATCACCCAGACGACGCCGATCCCGACGCCGAAGATGATCGCGACGATGGGAATCATGACGCCAAGTACGGCTGGATCCATGACGAACTACTCCTCGAATCTGAGAACCGTTTGCTGCCTGATATTGACTACTGTCCGTGCACGATCGCGAGCAACCAGGCGAGAGACGGCGTCGCGCCATTGACGCACAGGCCGAGCACGAAGCCCAGTACACCTATCGCCAGGGCATCGAGGCCTGAACCGTCGCGGCGGTCTTGAGATCGAAACACGTTCATGGCCATTGATACGCGGCCTCCCGCCGTCCGGTTTCAGCCCCTTGACGGGGACCTCGCTGAAACCGGGCGCCGGGTGCGCGCGTATCATCCTTTGCACAGGGGTTGCCGGGGCGCTAATGGACGAGGCCATCATCGAGGCGCTGGCGGCCGGTCGTTCGCAGGCGGCCTTCGAGGCCCTCGTCACGGGCTATCGGCGGCGTGTCTTCGGGCTCGCCTACTCGATCCTAAGGGACCGGGCGGCCGCCGAGGACGTGGCCCAGGAGGTCTTCGTGAAGCTCTGGAAGTCGCTGGACGGATTCGACGGGCGCGCGCAGCTCTCGACCTGGATCTATGCGATCACCCGGAATGCGGCGATTTCCGCGCTGCGCAAGCGGCGCCCGTCAAGCTCGCTGTCGGAGCCGCACGTGCTCGCCGCGGCGGAAGTCGCGACCGCGACGGAGGATGACGTCGGCGCGGACGACACGACGCTCTGGCGCGCGGTCGCGGAACTGCCCGAGGCGCAGCGCCAGGTCGTGACTCTCTATTATCAGGACGAGCGCCCGGTCGATGAGGTGGCGGCGATGCTCGGACTTCCGGTCAATACGGTGAAGACACACCTGCACCGCGCACGCGCGCGACTCGCGGTGGTACTCGGCGCCCGCACGGCGGGCGGGGAGAACGCGGCATGAGCAACATCATTCCCCTCGCGCCCGATCTCGACCGGCGCCTCCGGCGCGAGCTCGGCAGGCTCGACGTGAGTCCCGAGTTCGGCCCGCGGCTCGCCGCGCGCATCGCCCAGGTGCACGGCGCCGAAGGCGAGGAAGCGCGGCGGGCGCTGCGCGCGCGCATCGACCGCGAATACACGAACGCCGAGCGCGTGCTGCGGCAGCGATTCTGGGAGTCGCTCGCGGTGATGATTGGCGTCGGCGCCTTCATTGCGCTCGCGATCTGGCTCTTCGGCCCCGGGACGATCCGGGCGCTCCCCGCCTCCACGCAGCTGGTCAACGTGGTCTCCATCGTGAGCGGCGCATTGCTCGCCGGCTGGCTCTGGGTGGCCATCCGCGACGTCGGTCACGGCACGGGCGTGCGTCCCTCGCTCGGCTGAGCGGCGCGCTCAAGGCCGCGCCGTGCGCAGTTCCTTCGGGAGCGCCGCGGCGGCTGCGGCATCGGCAAAGACCAGGGACGCCTCCCGCGCGACGCGCCCCGCCGGGATCGACGTGTCACCTTCCCAGAGACGTCGCAGCGCGTCGGGCTTGTCATCGCCCGTGACGAGCCAGAGCCGGTGCCGCGCGGCATTCAGCACCCGAAAGCCGAGCGTCATCCTGGGCACGCCCTGGTAGTCGCCGCTGATACCGACGTCGGTCTCCCCGGCGCGAAGGAGCGGATCGCCGGGGACCAGCGAAGCGGTATGGCCGTCCGGGCCAAGCCCGAGCTGAACGACGTCGAGCACCGGCGGCTCACCGCCCTGCTCGATGAGCAGACGCGCGTATTCGAGGGCGCCCGCCGCGAGATCCGTGCGTTCGACCGGCATCGCGTGGAAGTGCGCCGAATCGAGCGCCTCGGGCGCGATCAGCAGATCCGCGATCTGCCGCGAATTTCGTCGCTCGTCGCTCGGCGGGACGACGCGCTCATCGACCTGGAAGACCTGCAGCGTCTGCCAGTGCACGCGCAGGCGCCTCAAGTCGCGGAGCATCCGCCAGGGCGTCCGCCCGCCGCTCAGCGCGAGCAAGCACTGGCCGCGCTGCGCGCTCGCGCGCGCGATCTCGGCGCGCAGCCAGTCCGCGGCGCGCTCGGCGGCCGCTTCCTGGGTGGGCAGGACCTGGATGCGCATGGCGGCTCGCGCTCGCTTACGCGCCGATGAAGTCGCGCTTGCCGATCTCGATGCCGTTGTGGCGCAGGATCGCGTAGGCGGTGGTCGCGTGGAAGAAGAAGTTCGGCAGAGCGAAGTGCAGGAGATACGGCTGTCCCTTGAACGCGCGCATCTGGCCGCCGACCTTGAGCTCGATCGTGCGCTCCTCCTGTCCGTCGATCTGCGCGGGCGCGAGCGTCTTCAGGAACTCGCGCGTCCGGTCGATGCGCGCGGCGAGCTCCGCAAAGGAGGTCTCCGAGTCCGGGTAAGCCGGCACCTCGACGCCCGCGAGCCGCGCCGGCGCACCCTTGGCGAAGTCAGCCGCGATCTGCACCTGGCGCGTCAGCGGGAACATGTTCGGAAAAAGCCGCGCCTGCAGCAGCGCCGCGGGCTCAACCTTCGTGGCGAGGGCCTGGGCCTCGGCCTTGATGAGTACGCCCCTGAGCGCTTCGAGCGACTGCTGGAAGACCGGCACCGAGGCCTGGTAGAGGGACAGGGGCATGGCGGGTTCTCCGGCTTCGGGCCGCGACATTTTGACCGTTCACCGCGAGACTGCAATGCTTGGGCCCAACTTCCGGCCGGATCGCTCGCCATGACCTCCCCGCCCCGCGCGCCCGCGCTCACCGCCGACATCGTAACCACGCTCGCGGCGCTCGAGGGCTACGCGGCGCTCGATCGGGAGACGGCGGAGCGCATCGTGGTCGGCGCGGGCAACGCCGTGCGCGCAGTCGCCGCGAGCGTCACCGAGAGCAACTACGAGCGCGAACCGACGGATTTCCTCGCCGAGCTCGAGCGCCTGGCGGAACCGGGCGGATGATCGAGACCGAACGCGCGACCCTGATCGAGGCGGCCGCCGCGATCGCGCGCGGGGAGATCTCGAGCGTCGAGCTCACGCGCGAGTGTCTCGACCGCGCGCATCGCCTCAACGCCGAGCTCAACTGCTTCATCCGCATCGAGGACGCGGCGGCGCTGCGCGAGGCGGCGCGCGCCGATGCATCGCGCGCCGCCGGGCGGCCGCTCGGTCCCCTGCACGGCGTGCCGCTCGCGCTCAAGGACATGTTCTACGTGCCGGGCCGGGAGGTCAGCGGCGGCTCGCGCGTGCGCCAGGGGTATCGCACGAGCCACGAGGCGACGGTCGCGACGCGGCTCGCCGACGCGGGCGCGGTCAACCTCGGCGCCCTCAACATGAACGAGTTCGCCTTCGGACCGACCGGTCACAACGCGTTCTACGGCGCATGCAGGAACGCGTGGAACACGGCGCACATCGCCGGCGGCTCCTCGAGCGGCGCCGGCGTCGCGCTCGCCGCGCGCATCGCCTTCGGCACGCTCGGCTCCGACACCGGCGGCTCGATCCGCGGCCCCGCGAGCGTGAACGGCGTGCTTGGCCTGAAGCCCACCTACGGCCGCGTCAGCCGCGCAGGCGCCATGGGGCTTTCCTGGTCGCTCGATCACGTCGGCCCGCTCGCCCGAACGGCCGCCGATCTCGCGCGACTCCTCGGGGTCATGGCCGGGCACGATCCGGCCGACCCGACCTCGAGCCGTCGCGCGGTGCCGGCGTACGAGGCCGCACTCGGCGCGGGCGTGCGCGGGCTCAGGGTCGGACGGCCGCGAAATTTCTACTTCGAGGGGATCGACGCCGGCGTCGGCGCACTCATCGACGCGGCGCTCGCGGCGCTCGAGGCCGAGGGCGCGCACATCGTCGAGGTCGAGGTGCCAGCGCCGGAGCACCTGATGGAGCTGGGCCGCGTGCTCATGTACTCGGAAGCCGCGGCGCTGCACGGCTACTGGCTGCGCACCCGCCCGGCGGACTACTCCCCGCAGACCCGGGCGCGCGCGGCGACGGGACTTGCGATCCCGGCCGCGGCCTACCTTGAATCGCTGCAACTGCGCGGGCCGCTGCTGCGGCGCTTCGTCACCGGGGTCTATGCCGCGTGCGACGTGCTCGTGACGCCGGCGCTGACGCTGCCGGTGCCGACGATCGAAAGCACCGACGTCGGTGCCTCGCCCGCGATGTGGGCGACCTTCGCCGCGCTGGTGCGCTCGTTCGCGCCGTTCAATTACCTCGGGGTGCCGGCGCTCAGCGTGCCGGTCGGATTCACGGCGGGTGGACTGCCGGCGGGATTGCAGCTGGTCGGCCGCCCGTTCAGCGAGGCGACCCTCCTTGCGACCGCCGCCGCCTACCAGTCGGTGACCGACTGGCATCAACGGATACCCCCCGTCGGCGCCCGCCCGGACACGGGGCCGCGATTGTCTTAGGATCGATGCTCGACGGTCCCAGGGATCAGCGGCCGAACCGACCTGACCCGGGGAACACACCGCCGACCGGGAAGCCCAATTGAAGTCTGCCCGCATACTGATTGCGGACGATCATGGCCTGCTGCGCCGCGGGCTCCGGGCGGCGCTGGCCGACAGTCCCCACCTCATCGTCGAGGCAGAAGCCGAGGACGGGCGCACGGCGGTCGAACTCGCGCTCAAGCTCAGGCCCGACATCGCGATCCTCGACGTGACGATGCCGCAGCTGAACGGCCTCGACGCCGCGCGCGCGATCATCGCGGGCAGCCCCGAGACGCGCGTGCTGATCCTGACCGCCCACGAGTCCGAGCGCCTGGTGCGGGAGGTGCTGCGGGCGGGCGCGCGCGGGTACCTCCTCAAGTCCGACGCCGCGAGCGAACTCATCCCGGCGATCGAGGCACTCCTCGCGGACCGGCCCTACTTCACCTCGACCGTCGCCCAGGTCGTCCTCGAGGGGTTCCTGCGCGGGGATGCCGAGGAAAACGCGGAGACGGGCGGTCTCCTCTCGCCGCGCGAACGGGAGATCGTGCAGCTCCTGGCCGAGGGAAAGAGCAGCAAGGAGATCGCGAGGCTCCTCTCGATCGCGGTCAATACGGCCGAAACCCATCGAGCGAACATAATGCGGAAGATGGGGTTCGAGTCCGTGTCCGATGTCGTCCGATATGCCATTAAAAACAAGATGATAGATCCCTGAATGTTGCGCCGCGGCAGTAACGGATGTCAGGCGCTGTCTTACAGGGTTTTCGGTATTTCGGGGTCTGCAACCGGTTCCGTATCGTACGCGGCGTTCGAGGCCCAGCTCGGGCCCGGCGCTGGCGTGGATGGATAAGGATCCACCGACCGGCGCGTTCGTGTGACTGCGCCGACCGGCAGGGATGCAACGACCGTGGATTCCGTGACGCCTTCCGCTCACCGTTCGATCGACGCCGCCGCGTCACGCTCGCTCGCGTGCGCGACCGGGACGGCGTCATGAACGGCGAAGCCGTCCGCTCGACCCCGATCCGGGTGCTCGTGATCGAGGACCACGACATCGTGCGCAAGGGCCTCGTGGCCGTGATCGGCAGCACCCCCGACCTCGTCTGCTGCGGCGAGGTGGCGGCCGTCGACGACGCGATCCGCGCGGTCGACCTGCTGAAGCCCGACGTCCTCCTCCTCGACCTGCAGCTCGGCACCTCGAGCGGCCGCCAGGTGCTGCAGGCGCTCGCCGCGCACGAGATTCGCCCGCGCATCCTCGTGCTGTCGATGGCCGACGAGCACGTGTACGCGCGTGCGCTCCTGCGCGAGGGCGCGGATGGCTACATGATGAAAAGCGCGCCCACCGCGCTGATCCCGTACGCAATCCGTCGCGTCGCCGGCGGCCACAACTACCTGAGCCACCCGCTCCTGCAGCACTCGCTCGAGCAGGCGAGCCGCGGTCGGGTGCACGCCGGCGTCGTCGAGGCGCTGACCGAGCGCGAACGCGAGATCCTCGACCGGCTGGCGCGCGGACTCACGCTGCGCGATGCCGCGCGCGAGCTCTCGATCTCTGAAAAGACCGTCGACTCGCACCTTCGCAACATCCGCGAGAAGCTGGGCCTGAGCTCCTCGCGGCACGTGCGCGAGTTTGCGCTCGCCCACGCAACGGGCACGTCGACCCCGTAGGCGCGGCACGCGCCGCGCATCCTACTCAGGGACGCTCAGCACGCCGTTCGCGAACACGATCGCATCCGGCCCGGGATCGGCCTTGAGCTCGCCCATGTGCTCCGGGCCAAGCGGCGGCACCGCCCCGTTGGCGGTGCCCCGCGGCCGCGAGCGGATCACCTGGCTCGGCGGCAGGGGTGTTCCGAGCGTGAGGCGCTCGTGGAGCGCATCGAGCCCGCGCACCATCCACACCTGCATCGGCACGTAGCCTTCCGCGAAGCCGGGCAGCGCGAGTACGGCATCGAAGTGATTGCCGTGCTCGAGTTCGTAGTACTTGAGCTCGTCGCGACTGCCGCGGTCGCGGCGGTTGAGCGCGTAGTACGGGCGCGAACTCTGGTTGACCGGTATCAGGCTGTCCGCGCGACCGTGCACGATCACGACGGGGCGGTTGCCAAGACGCGCCGTCATCACGACCTCGTCCTGCCCGCGGCGCACCGCCGCGAGGAGTTCCGCCCGCTCGGCCGGCAGCGCCGCACGCGCCCCGGGCGCGTGCGCCAGGATGCGTTCCGGCGCGAACTCGAGCGCGGCGCGGGCGGTGCCCGCGTTCGCGGCCTGCCGCACGCCGTCATCGCCTGCGGCAACCAGCGAGATGCCGGCCGTCGGCGGCGTACCGTTCGCATCCGCCCAGAGCGAGGCCGCCTCGGTCTCGCTGAGCGCGCGCACGCGACCCGCGGCATCGGTCGCGGCAAAGCTCACGCCGCCCGGCGGCTGCCACGGCGCGCGCCGCGCGTAGGCCCAGGCATAGACGACCGTGATCGCGGACCACAGGTGCGATGCGATGTTGAAGTGCCCGAGCCTCAATGCTTCGGGCAGCATGCCGCCGGCGAGGAGTGCCTCGCGCGCGGCGCGCGCGGCGGCGTCGATCCCGCCCGCGGGCAGTACGCCGACCGCCTGCAGCTCGCGACACCACGCCTCGAGCGCCGGGCGTCCCGCCTGTGTCGCCGCGTAGAACGGCGCCGTCGGATCGCTCTCGGCGAGAACCGCGCACGGCTGGTACAGGTAGTGGAGGCTCGTGTAGTCATAGAGCGCAATCGCATCGTCCGCGACGCGCCGCTCTCCCGACTCGATCGCGAGCCCCTTGGCGTGCCCCGAGACGACGGCATTCGGCTCGAGCGCGACGGCGCCGCTGATCCAGCCGGCGCGATCGCGTTCAAGGGCTCGCAAGACCGCGGCGCCGCCGTTCGAGCTCCCGGCCGCGAGCACGAGCGTGTTGTCGGGCGTGAGCGGAACGGTGCGCGAGCCCGCGAGCTCGCGGTTGATCAGCACGAAGGCGACCTTGATCGCCTGCAGGAGGTACGAGCCCCAGTCCGCTTCCGGGTTGAGCTCCGAGTTCGCGTGCTTGAAGAGGAGGGAACCCGGCTCGCGCCGCGCGAAGTCGGCAAGTTCCGCCGCGGGCGCCGGCGCGTAGCTGACGAGAGGATCGCTCGCATCGTCGGTCAGCGTCCCGTCGATGCGATAGCCGCGGCCGCGATCGACGTCCCAGATGCCAACGCCCGTACCCTTGTCGCTGTGCACGACCGCGCACCCGCGCCTGAGTCCCCACTCGCCGCCGACCGGCAGCGCCCCGTAGATGCCGCGCGAGCCCGAGGAGGCGACGGCGAGCAGGCACGGGTTCGCGAGGTCGAAGTCGCGCGGGATCTGCACGAGCACCGTCGTCGTGCCGCGGCCGTCGGGAGTGCGCACCGCGGCCAGGAATTCGACGCCCGCGACGCGCACGTCGTCGATGGGACCGTAGAGCCGCCCGAAGCCGCCGGCATCGGTGACGTCGATGAGTCCGCGGTAGGCGGTATGGATGGCACGGCGCCGCAACTCGCGCGGCGTCGGTCGCGCCGGCACCGCGATTGCCGGAGGTCCCGCGCGCAGCCCCGCGAGCCCGAGGCCGCCGGTCAGCAGGTCGTCGGCAACGCCATCCATCTCATAGCGGATCGGCACGCCGACGATATTCGCGGTGACCTGCTCCATTCCCGGCGCTGTCCTTGACGTGATGCCCCGCGGCGAGCGGCGGCCCAGAGTTCATACTATCGAACGACGCCCCGCGGGCGGGCGCCCGCGCGCGGGAACCTGTCCGAGCGCGGTGCGTTCTGGCACTTTAGCGGGTGCGAGAGGCTGGAGGGCCGGGTGGACCACGCGACGTGTGCCAATTGTGAGGCGCCCCTGACGGGCCCGTACTGCTCGCAGTGCGGGCAGCACGCGCACGAGAGCTCGCGCAGCGTCGGCGCCCTCTTCCACGATGCCTGGCACGTCGTCACGCACGTCGACGGCCGCTTCTGGCAGACGCTTGCGGCGCTGCTGTGGCGCCCGGGCCGGCTGACCCGCGAGTACTTCGCCGAGCATCGCGCGCGCTACCTGCCGCCGGTGCGCCTCTACCTGGTGCTCAGCCTCCTCTGCTTTGCCGTCGCCGCAACGGGATCGCACGTCAGTCCCGCCTTCACCAAGAACGGCAAGGGCTGGCAGTACAACATGGTGCCGCCGGAGAAGGGCAAGTCGCTCGACAAGCTCGACCGGGCCGAGAAGGCCTCCAAGCCCGCCGCGCCAACCGCGACGGACCCCGACGTCGAGAGCGTCGAGCGCGATGTGCGCGCGGCGGTCAAGGAGGCCCAGGCGACCGGCGCACCGGTCGTCGCCTCGGACGACGGCAAGACCCTGATGATGAACGACGTCGACTGCGAGCGGTGGCACTCCGACTGGAAGCCGCTCGAGCACTCGCTGCAGGAGGTGTGCCGCCGCAATGTCGGTGACAACTTCAAGGGCCTCATTGGCGCGTTCGTCGCGAGCATCCCGAAGATGATGTTCGTGTTCCTGCCGCTGATGGCCTTCGTGATGATGCTGATGTACTGGTGGCCGCGGCACTACTACGTCGAGCACCTGGTCTTCTTCATCCACACGCATGCGGCGATCTTCCTGATCATCCTGATCGAGCTCTTGCTGTCGCGGCTCGCACTGGTCGTACCGGGTCTCGGCGCGGTGCTCGGCTACCTCAAGGGCTTCGCTGCGCTCTACGTCGTGTGGTACGTGTTCCGCGCGATGCGCGTCTACTACGGCCAGGGTCGCTGGCTAACCGCGGCGAAGATGGTCGTGCTCGCCTTGAGCTACGTGATTTTCCTCTTCATCACGCTCGCGATGACATTCGTGGTCGTGGCTCTCCTCACCTGAGCACCGGACGATGCGCGCAATCCTGCACGTCGACATGGATGCGTTCTACGCCTCCGTCGAGCAGCACGATCGTCCCGAGCTTCGCGGCCAGCCGATCATCGTCGGTGGTGGTGGCGGCCGCGGCGTCGTCGCGGCGGCGAGCTACGAGGTGCGCCGCTACGGCGTGCACTCCGCGATGCCGACGCGCGAGGCGCTCGAGCGCTGCCCGCACGCGATCGTCGTCAAGCCGCGCATGGCGCGCTACAAGGAAGCCTCGGACCAGGTCTTCGAGGTGTTCCGCGAGTACACCTCGCTCGTCGAGGGCCTGTCGCTCGACGAGGCCTTCCTCGACGTCACGGGCAGCCGCGCCCTGTTCGGGGAACCCGAGAAGATCGCAGCCGCGATCAAGGCGCGCATCCGCGAACGCACCGGCCTCACGGCCTCGGTCGGCGTCGCCCACAACAAGCTCCTCGCCAAGATCGCCTCCGACCTCAAGAAGCCCGACGGGCTTTGCATCATCGCCGCGGCCGAGGTCGAGCGGATCCTCGACCCGCTGCCGATCCGCCGGCTCTCCGGCATCGGCGCGAAGACCGCGGCGCGGCTCGAGGAGTGCGGCCTCAACACCTTCGGCGATCTTCGCGGCGCGAGCGATGCGGTGCTGTGGCCGTTGTTCGGGCGGTACACGCAGCGCATCCGGGAGCGAGCGGCCGGCATCGATGAGCGTCCCGTCGTCGCCGACTGGCAGGAGAAGCAGGTCAGCGCCGAGGAGACCTTCGAGACGGACCTTCGGCGCCGCGAAGACCTGACGGCCGAGCTGGCCAAGCTTGCGGACCGGGTCGGCGGCAGGCTCCGCGGCAAGGAACTGATGGCGGCCAACGTGACCCTCAAGGTTCGACGCCGTGACTTCACGACCTACACGCGCTCGAAGAGCTTCAGCCCGCCGACCGCCGAGACGGCGACCATCCTCTCGATCGCGCGCCAGCTCCTCGACGCCTGGCTCGCCGAGCAACCGCGGGCGGCGGTCCGCCTGCTTGGCGTCGGGGTTGGCAGCCTCTCGCCCGCCGCGCAGCTCGACCTCTTCGCGAGCCCGGCGGCACCCGCGGCCCCAAAGGCCGGTCCCAGGCCGCCACCCCGGGCGACCGCGAAGCTCGATCCCACGCTCGACCGCATCCGCGAGAAGTTCGGCTCATCCGCCCTGCAGCGGGCGAGCACCCTCGAACGCCCCGAGAAGGACGACGGCTTCACGGGGGTCGTCCGGCGGCGCTGAGCGACCGGGGGGGGTAGTTCTATAAACGATTGATAACGTTGGCTTAAAATAGCCAGCGTCCGCCGTCAGTGCACGCAAGTCCCCCGCCGGCGGGCGCCCCGGGTGGCCTGAGCTATCATCCCGTCACGATGTATACGAGCTTCTTTGGGCTCACCGAGAAGCCCTTCGCCATCACGCCGGACCCGCGCTACCTGTTCCTGAGCGAACGGCACGCCGAGGCGCTCGCGCACCTCCTCTACGGCATCGATGACGCGGGCGGCTTCGTGCAGCTGACGGGCGAGGTTGGCACCGGCAAGACCACGATGGTCAGGAGCCTCCTGAGCCAGCTGCCCGCGCACGCCGACGTCGCACTGATCCTGAACCCGCGCGTGACGCCCGAGGAGTTCCTCCAGGTCATCGCCGACGAGCTCAAGCTCGAGGTCCCGCCGCAGGAGCGGGGCAGCGTCAAGGCGATCATCGATCGCCTGAACGTGTTCCTGCTCGATGCGCACGCGCGCGGCCGCCGGGTCGTCGTCATCGTCGACGAGGCGCAGCAGCTCAACGCCGACGTGCTCGAGCAGGTGCGCCTCCTCACCAACCTCGAGACCGAGACCCAGAAGCTCCTGCAGGTGATCCTGGTCGGCCAGCCGGAGCTTCGCGACGTGCTGGCGCGCAACGACCTTCGCCAGCTCGCGCAGCGCATCACGGGGCGCTACCACCTCAGTCCCCTCTCCCGCTCCGAGTCGACCGCCTACGTCCGTCACCGCCTCAGGGTCGCCGGCGCCACGACCGACGTCTTCTCGCCGCGCGCCATCAGCGAACTGCACCGGCTCTCGCGCGGCATACCGCGGCTGATCAACGTGTTCGCGGACCGGGCGCTCCTGGGCGCCTATACCTACGAGCAGCACCGCATCACGGTCCCGCTCGTCCGCCGCGCCGCGAGCGAGGTGCACGGGCACGCGATCAGCCCGCCGTGGCTGCCCTGGACGCTCGGTGCGCTCGCCGTCGTCGGCATCGCGGTGCTCGCGGTCGGTCTGGTCACGATGCGCAACTCCCGCGCGCACGCTCCTGCGGCCACACCGAAGATCGCGGTACTTGCGGCGCCTGCCGCCGCGACGGCCGCGGTGACGGCTCCGTCCGCGGCGCCGGGAGCGACGCCCGCCGCGGCCGGCGCCGCGCCGACTCCGGCACCGATCGTTGCCGCGGCGCCGGGCGTCAGCGAGTTCATCGCCCTGCACGCCGCCGACACGGGCACCGACGCCGCGTTCGCGCGCCTGTTCGCGATCTGGCGTGCCTCCTTCGATCCGCACGGTGCGCGGCCCTGCGAGCAGGCTGCCGCACAGGGCCTCGCGTGCCTCGCCGAGAAGGGAACCTTCGCGCAGTTGAAGCTCTTCAACCGGCCCGCGATCCTCTCGCTCGTCACCGCCGACGGGACCGAGCACCAGGTCGTCGTCTCGACGCTTGATGACAAGACTGCACGCATCGAGGCAGGCACGGCATCGCTGACCGCCGATCTGCTCGACCTGCAGCGCTGGTGGTACGGTCCGTTCCTTGTGCTGTGGAAGCCGCCCGCACCGACGGCGAAGGTCCTCAAGCCCGGCATGCACGGCACCGAAGTGCACTGGCTCCGGCAGGGACTTGCGACCGTGCGCGGTGAAGCGAACGCGCTGGCGGGTCCGGATGTCTACGACAAGGATCTCGAGCAGCGCGTCGAGGAGTTCCAGCGCAGCCACCGCCTCGGCGTCGATGGCATCGCCGGCGAACAGACCCAGGTGCTGCTCGATGCGCTCATCGGCGCGCCTGGCGCGCCGACTCTCAAGTCGCGCGGAGGCTAGATGTCACTGATCCTCGACGCGCTGCGCAAGTCCGAGCACGATCGCGAGCGCCGCGCACTGCCCGGCATCGTCGAGCGCCCGACATCGGGGGTCACCGCTTCGCGGCTGCCGCTCGTGCTCGGTGCACTCGGCGTGCTCCTCCTCGTCAACGTGGTCGTGCTCGGCATCGTGCTCTACCGGTCGGGATCGACGCCGCCTGCCGCCGTCGTGACGCCGGCCGTGACGCCGGCCGTGACGCCGGCCGCGGCGCCCGCCGTGCGCCCGGTGCCCGTGGAGCCGTACCGGGCTGCGGCGGCGAGCCCCGTGACGCGGCCGCTCGATGCAGAGGCCTCGGACGGCGATGCCGATAGAACGGACCCGAACGCCGCGTCCCTGCCGCGCTCGCCACCGCCGATTCCGGACGGCGCGCGCCGGCCGATCGTCTCCGCGGCGCGCGGCGCGCCCGCAACCGATCGCCCCATCGAGCGCGCGCCTTCGCTCAACGACCTGCCGGCGCCGGTCGCCTCGGGGCTGCCGCGCGTCAACATCGACCTGCACGTCTTCGCCGACGACCCGAAGCAGCGCTTCGTCGTGATCAACGGCGAGCGGCTCCACGAGGGAAGCACGATGCGCGACGGCACCGTGCTCGAGCGCATCACACCGGAGGGGGCGATCCTGTCGTCCCGCGGCACGCGCTTCTCGGTGGCGCGCTAGCACACGAATGACGGCGCGGCCCGAATGCCGCCGCCGCTGCAGGGGGTAAGCGGGAATGCAGGACGGGGCCATCACGCGTCTCGGCGGGATCGAGCTCGGCCGGGCGCTGCGCGCCGGCATCCAGCGACTCATCGAAGCGCGCGAGCATCTCGACCGGATCAACGTCTTTCCGGTACCCGACGGCGACACCGGCACCAACCTCGCGCTGACGATGGGCGCCGTGCTCGCCTCTCTCAGGCGCGAGACGCCGGAGCACGCGGGCGTGCTCCTCACCCGGGTCGCCGACGCTGCCCTCGACGGCGCGCGCGGCAACTCAGGCGCCATCCTCGCGCAGTTCTTCCTCGGCGTCGGCGACAGCGCCACCTCGCTCGCGACGCTCGATGCGCCCGCATTCACGGCAGCGATCGGCGCGGGCGCCGAGTACGCGCGCGAGGCACTCTCGGCGCCGCGCGAAGGCACGATCCTGACGGTGCTCGAGGCGGTCGCCGCGGAGCTGCGCACGGCGACCATGGGCGGCCTTCTCGATCTCGGCGCACTCCTCGGACGCGCCTGCGTGCGGGGCCGGGATGCACTGGCGGCGACCTGCTCGCAACTCGATGAGCTCGCGCGCGCCGGCGTCGTCGATGCGGGCGCCGCCGGCTTCGTCGCGCTCCTCGAAGGCATTGCCGCCTACCTCGACACGGGGGTGCTCGATGAGACCGCCGTCATCGACGCACCCGCGGAGGATCACGACGCGGCGGGCGGCGATGCGAGCCTCGCGCACCGCTGGTGCACGGAGTGCATGGTCACGGGCGCCGCCATCGACCGGCGGCAGCTGCGCGAGCGGCTCGCCGCCTGCGGCTCGAGCCTCGTCGTTGCCGGCAGCGGCGCCAAGGTGCGCGTGCACGTCCATGCGAACGAGCCGCAGGAGGTGTTTCGCATTGCCGCCGAGTTCGGCATCGTCAGCGCCGAGAAGGCCGACGACATGCAGCGGCAGCAGGAAGCGACCCTGCATGCCGCGCACCGCAAGGTCGCGATCGTCACCGAGACGGGGGCGGACATTCCCGAGGACGAGCTCGAGCGTCTCGACATCCACGTGGTGGCGGCGCGCGTGCACTTCGGCGCGCAGAGCTACCTCGACAAGGTCGGCATCACGTCCGAGGAGTTCTACCGGCTGCTCGCGACGAGCGCCGTCCACCCGAAGACGTCCCAGCCGCCGGTCGGGGACTTCCGTCGCGTGTTCGAGTTCCTGAGCTCGCACTACCCGAGCGTGATCTCGATCAACGTCAGCGGTCGCGTCAGCGGCACGCGCCAGGCCGCGGAGACGGCCGCGAGTCGCATCGGCGCGCGTCAGCGCGTCACGATCATCGACTCGCTCAACGCCGCGGGCGGCGAGGGTCTGCTCGTGATGCACGCGGCCGAACTCGCGCTTGAGGGCGCCGACGCCGCCGCGATCGCGTCCAGCGTTGCGCTCGTTCGCGCCAAGACACGCACCTTCGCCCTCATCGGCTCACTCGACTACGGCGTCCGTGGCGGTCGCGTGCCGGCGTGGGCCCGCACGGTCGCGAATGCCCTGCACCTCGCGGCGTATCTTGCGACGTTTCCGGACGGACGCATCGCCATTGGCGGTTTCCTGCTCGGGCGCTCCGGGCTCGCGGCCAAGTTCGCGCGCCGTGTCGGGCGCGAGCTCGATTCGGGGCGCCGCTACCGGCTCATCGTTTCGCACGGCCACGCGCCGGAGGCGGGACAGGCGCTCCTCGAGGCGCTGAGGCGCCAGCACCCGAACATCGAGCGCTCCTGGCTCGTGCCGCTCGGCTCGGCGATCGGGGTTCACGGCGGCCCGGGAACGCTCGTGGTGGGGTTCGAGGACATTTCCCCGGGCCCGGGACCGTGGGGTGCCCGCCGTTAGGGTCGCACCGACGCCTTTGTCTTGGAGCGCCGCGGCTGACATGATCGCGAGTCCGCGCAGCCGCACCGGCCTACGCGCCACGTTCGAGGATATCCGCATGACACGTTCAATCGGCCGCGCGCTCGCGGCACTCATCCTCTGCCTGCCGCTCACCGCCTTCGCCGACACCAATACCGCCCTCGAGAAGGAAATCGCGACGCTCGAGCAGTCCTTCAACGCTGCCTACCTCGCGAACGACGTGCCGAAGTACTTCGCCTACTACGCCGACGACCTGGTCGCGCTCTTCCCGGAGGGCCCGACCGACCTCAAGGCATACCGCGCCGACTGGACGCAGTTCATCGGCAAGGGCAACAAGATCATTCTGAACACGCTCTCCGATCTCCTTGTCCGCGTGAGCCCGGCGGGCGACGAGGCGACGGCCAGCTACGCCGTCGCGCTCGATACGCGCCTCGCGGACGGCAAGGTCACCCACGAGCACTTCTTCGAGACCGACATCTGGCTCAAGCGCAACGGCCACTGGCAGGTCGCGCACGTGCACTACTCCGCGGCGCCCGCGCCGAAGAAGCCCTGACGCGCGCGCCACGGCTCCCGGCCGGTCGCACGGGCGCGGATTGGAACGACGATGCATTCGCGCGGATTTGCGCCGCTTGCGCGCGCCGATGCCGAAATCCTGATCCTGGGCTCGCTGCCCGGCCGGGAGTCGCTGCGCCGGCGGCAGTACTACGCGCAACCCAGGAACGCCTTCTGGCCGATCATGGGCGCGCTCGCAGACTTCGCGCCCGACCTCGAGTACGCGGCGCGCATCGAGCGACTGCTGCGGGCGCGGATTGCCGTCTGGGACGTCTGCCGGGCGGCGTTCCGCGCCGGCAGCCTCGATGCCGCGATCGTCGCGGACAGCATCGAGGTCAACGATTTTCCGCGCTTCTATCGCGCGCACCCCGCGATCCGCCTCGTCTGCTGCAACGGCGCGACGGCGGAACTCCTGTATCGCCGGCGGGTGCTGCCCGCGCTCGATTCGCGCCTCGGCGCACTCCCGCTCAAGCGCCTGCCCTCGACGAGCCCCGCGCACGCGGCGCGTTCGCTCGCCGACAAACGAGCGGCCTGGCGGCGGGCCCTCGCCGCTGCACTCTCGAGCTGAGGAGCTGCCGATGACGATCCGGGGAAGTTGCCTCTGCGGCCAGGTCCGCTACGAGATCACGGGTGGCTTCGACTCTGCGAGCCACTGCCACTGCAGCCAGTGCCGCAAGGCGCACGGCGCGGCGTTCGCGAGCTACGGCGTCCTGCCGGCCGCGGCGTTCTCGATCGTTGCCGGGGACGACGCCATCGCGAGCTACCGCCCCTCCGCGGCCTCGGTCCGCACGTTCTGCCGCCACTGCGGCTCGAACCTCGAGTGGCGCGGCACCGGGACCCCTACGCGGACGGCGGTCGCGCTCGGCACGCTCGATGAGGACCCCGGCATCCGGCCCGGGCGCCACATCCACGTCGCCTCGGGAGCCACCTGGCACCGGATCACCGACGACCTGCCGCAGTTTCCCGCTGACGCCGCCCACGACAGCGCGTAGCATCGCGCGCCCGGGCTGATCAGGAGTCCTCGGCCATGCCAGCAGTCCCAACTGAGATGAAGCACTTCCGGGTGCGCGAACCCGGGGGTCCGGAGATGCTCGAGCTCGTGACGGGCCCCGTGCCCGCGCCAGGCCCGACCGAGGTCCTGATTCGCGTGCTGGCCGCCGGCGTCAACCGCCCGGATATCGCGCAGCGCCAGGGCCTCTACCCGCCGCCCGCCGATGCGAGCCCGATCATCGGGCTCGAAGTCGCCGGCGAGGTCGTTCGGGTCGGCAGCGAAGTGACTTCCCACCGCGCCGGCGACAAGGTCGCCGCGCTCACCAACGGCGGTGGCTACGCCGAGTACGCCGTCGCACCCGCAACGCAGTGCCTGCCGTGGCCGACCGGCTACGACGCGGTCCGCGCGGCCGGCATCCCGGAGACCTATTTCACGGTGTGGGCGAACCTGTTCATCCACGGCCGGCTCGCGCGCGGCGAGTCGGTGCTCGTGCACGGCGGCACGAGCGGCATCGGCGTCACCGCCATCCAGCTCGCACGCGAGTTCGGCGCGCAGGTGTATGCGACCGCGGGCAGCGACGAGAAGTGCGCGGCCTGCCTCTCGCTCGGCGCGGACGCCGCGATCAACTACCGGGCGGTCGATTTCGCTGCCCGCCTCAAGGACATCACCGGGGGTGCCGGCGTCAACATCGTCCTCGACATCGTCGGCGCGCCCTACTTCGAGCGCAACCTCGCCTCGCTCGCGATCGACGGGCGCCTCGTGCAGGTCTCGACGATGCAGGGCGCCAAGGTCGACAGCCTCGATCTCGCGTTCGTGATGCGCAGGCGCCTGACGATCACGGGCTCCACCATGCGCCCGCGCAGCCCCGCGGAGAAGGGCGCGATCGCGCAGGCGCTACGCGAGCGCGTGTGGCCGGTGCTGAACGGTGGCCGCTGCGGGCCGCTCGTCTACGCGAC